>NZ_JBQQOC010000005.1:0-148549 GCF_052264515.1 Candidatus Corynebacterium faecigallinarum | reverse complement strand
AGCCGCGTCCCCCGACCGGCTCAGACAGTGATGTTGGCGAAGTTGGTGATGCCGATCAGGCGTCGACGGTCTCAGACTCTGCGCCATCCTTGTCACCGGTCAACACCGCATAGCTGATCCCGGCGATCGCCGCACCAAGCAGCGGGGCGACGATGAACAGCCACACCTGGCCGAGAGCGTCCCCACCGGCGAACCAGGCGACACCGAGCGAGCGGGCCGGGTTGACCGAGGTATTGGACACCGGGATCGAGATCAGGTGAATCAGGGTCAGGGTGAGACCGATGGCCAGCGGCGCGAAGCCGGCCGGGGCCTTCTGCGAGGTCACCCCGAGGATGACCCACAGGAACACCGCGGTCAGCACGACCTCGGCGACCAGGACGGCGGCCATCGAGTAGCCGTCGGGCGAGAACTCACCGTAGCCGTTGGTGGCGAAGCCGGACTCTGAGGCACTGAAGCCGTCCTTCCCGCTGGCGATGACGAAGAGGACACCACCGGCCGCACTCGCGCCGATGATCTGGGTGACCCAGTAGGGCACCACAGCGGACCATTCAATGCGCTTGGCGACGGCGCAGCCCAGGGTGACCGCCGGGTTGAAGTGGGCGCCGGAGACATGGGCCAGGGCGTAGGCACCGGTCACCACGGTGAGGCCGAAGGCGAGGGCGACGCCGAGGAAGCCGATGCCCGTGTTGATGGTGCCGTCGGAGATCACGCTGGCGGCGAGGACGGCCGAACCACAGCCGCCGAAGGTCAGCCAGAAGGTGCCGAGGAACTCGGCCCAGAGGCGGTTACTCGTCGAAGGGGTCTGCATGAGGAGTTCTCCTGTCATGTGTCATATGAAGTTGTGCAGTGTGGCGCAGCGCCATGCGGATGGACGTAACCACATCAGTCACACCTGTAACATCCGCCTTGTGAGAAGTAGGATGTTTGCCGCCAAAAGGGAACCCTTCCGTTCGACCCCCCTGACCATTGCGGAGTCACCCAACCCCCTGCTGGGCCGGTACCGGAATACTCCCGGAGCCCCACAGGTTGGGGATGGTGGATGTGAACCACAGCGAAAGGACAGCCGCTTCATGACCTCCCCCATGACCTCACTCTTCGACCCCCTCGACGCCGGCGACCTGCACCTGGACAACCGGGTGACCATGGCCGCACTGACCCGCCAGCGCGCCGGCGAGGACGGCATCCCCACCGACCTGCACGTCGAGTACTACAGCCAGCGTGCCTCGGCCGGTCTGGTGGTCACCGAGGGCTCCTTCCCCGCGTTCAGCAACCGGGCGTTCCCCGGCCAGGCCGGAATCGCCACCGACGAGCAGGCCGCCGGGTGGGCCCGCGTCGCCGAGTCCGTGCACGCCAAGGGCGGCACCCTGGTCATGCAGATCATGCACGGCGGACGCACCTCCCACCCCGACCTGCTGCGCGGGGCCGAACCTGAGGCCCCGAGTGCGATCGCCGTCGGCGGGCCGGTCCGCGGCTTCTCCGGCAAGGCCGAGGGTGGTGTGCCCCGGGAGCTCGGCACCGAGGAGATCCCGCGGATCATCGAGGAGTTCACCTCCGCCGCCCGCCGCGCCATCGACGCCGGTGTCGACGGTGTGGAGATCCACAGCGCCAACGGCTACCTGCTCCACGAGTTCCTCGGGGCGTCCTCCAACCACCGCACCGACGCCTACGGCGGCTCTCCGGAGAACCGGGCGCGGCTGACCACCGAGGTCGTGGCTGCGGTCGCCGCCGAGATCGGTGCTGGACGCACCGCCGTGCGTATCTCCCCCGAGCACGGCATCCAGGGTGTGCTGGAGGACGACCGTCAGGACGTCCTGGCCACCTACGATGCGCTGATCGACGGCCTCAACGAGGTCGGCCCGGCCTACCTGTCGGTGCTGCACAAGGACATCGACGGTGACCTGGTCACGCACCTGCGCGGGCGCTTCGACGGCGCGTTCCTGCTCAACAGTGGTTTCTCGAAGATCACCGGGCAGGACGAAGCGTCCCACATCGTCGAGGACGACCTGGCGGACGCCGCGGTTGTCGGACGCAACCTCATCGCCAACCCTGACCTGGTGCGGCGCTGGAGGGACGGTCTGGAACTCAACGTGCCGGACCAGACCACCTTCTACGCCCCCGGGGCGAAGGGCTACACCGACTACGCCTTCGCGGAGTAGGGGACACCGGCCCACACTGGGCCAGGGCGGGCCTCAGAGGTTGTGGCGGATGGCTTCGGCCAGCACGTCCAGTCCCTCCTGCAGCAGATTCCCGCTGATCACCAGCGGCGGCAGCAGTCGGATGACATTGCCGTCGAGACCACAGCTGAGCACCAGCACCCCGGCTGCGAGGCATTCCGCGGTGATGGCCTTGGTACTCGCCGCGTCCGGATGGCCGTCGGCGTCCCGGAGCTCGACGGCGAGCATCGCCCCACGTCCCCGGACCTCGGCGACGCGGCCGGAGGTCTCGGCGACCAGCGGCTCCAGGACCCCGCGGGCCACAGTCTCGATCTGATGCGCCCGCCCGTCCAACGCCAGTTCCTCCATCTGTCCGATGGATGCCAATGCCGCGGCACAGGCGACCGGGTTTCCGCCGTAGGTGCCGCCGAGGGAGCCGGGCCCGGGCGCCTCCATGATTTCGGCGCGTCCGACCACCGCGGACAGTGGCATGCCGCCGGCGACCCCCTTGGCCACGGTGACCAGGTCGGGGACGACACCCTCGTGGTCGACGGAGAACCAGTCGCCGGTGCGGCACAGTCCGGCCTGGATCTCGTCGGCAACGAAGATCACACCATTGGCCCGGCACCACTCGGCGAGGGCGGGCAGGTAGCCCTCGGCGGAGACCACGAATCCACCTTCGCCCTGGATCGGTTCGATGACCACACAGGCGAGGTTCTCCGCGCCGACCTCCTGCTCGAGCCTGGTGATCGTCCGGGCGGCGGCCTCCGGGCCGGTCAGTCCATCCCGCAGCGGGTAGGACATCGGAGCCCGGTACACCTCGGAGGCGAACGGGCCGAAGCCAGACTTGTAGGGGACGTTCTTCGCGGTCATGGCCATGGTGAGGTTGGTACGGCCGTGGTAGGCACGATCCATGACGGCGACGGCGGGGCGTCCGGTGTACGTACGGGCGATCTTCACCGCGTTCTCCACCGCCTCGGCCCCGGAGTTGAACAGGACGGCACGTTTGTCGTGGTCACCCGGGGCGATCTCCACGAGTTTCTCGGCGACGGCCACATAGGACTCATACGGGGAGATCATGAAGCAGGTGTGGGTGAAGTGGGACGCCGCCTCGCTGACGGCCTCGACAACCGCCGGGTTGGACGCACCGACCGAGGTCACCGCGATTCCAGAGGCCAGGTCGATGAAGGAGTTGTCGTCGGCGTCGACCAGCACCCCACCATCGGCATCGGTGATGTAGCCGGGCAGCGCGGGAGTGACCGCCCCGGGGACGGCGGCGTCGCGACGGGCGGCCAGCGCGGCACTCTTCGGCCCCGGCAGCTCGGTGGTCAGGACGCGCTGCTGGGGCAGGCGGTAGGTCAGTTCGTTCAGTGGCTCGTTAAGTGGCTCGTTAAGTGTCATAGTTCGCCTGCCTAGAAGATGCCGTGATCGTGCAGGGCATCCTCGTCAGCGGGAACCTCGCTGATCGCGTCCCACATCTCGGTGAGCACACCGTCGCTGAAGTGCCACAGCTCCACGTAGGAGTGCCGCGTCCCGGCGATGGAGCCCTCGGAGTGGGTCAGCACGAACTGTCCGTCGGCGACACTGCGGTGCAGGGTGTCGTACACCAGCCCTTCACCGTTGGCCTTGAGCTCCTCGAGGACGGCGATGACCGCGTCCACGCCGTCGGTGTGGCGATCCGCATGGCCAAGAAGGCCGACGGCTCCACCGCCCTGGCCGCTGTCGTCGGCTACCTCGTGATGATGTCGGTGTTCGAGACCATGTCCCCGGTCGTGCTGGCGGGTGAGGTCAACCCCGACGGCGAGCAGTTGATGATCGACTACCAGGTTTTCGGCGGTATCCTCATCGGGCTGGTCACAGCCTGGCTGTTCGACAAGTACTACAGAATCCAGCTACCCACCTACCTGGCATTCTTCGGTGGCCGGCGGTTCGTGCCGATCGTGGTCTCCCTGGCCTCCCTCTTCCTGGCCTTCGGACTGTCCTACCTCTTCCCCTTCTTCAACAGTGCCCTGACCAGCTTCGGTGAATTCACCGCCGCCTCCGGTGCCCTCGGCGCCTTCGTCTACGGTTTCGCCAACCGCATGCTCATCCCGTTGGGTCTGCACCACCTCGTCAACACCTTCATCTGGTTCATCTACGGCGAGTACCCCACCGAGGACGGCTCAGTCTCCGGTGAGCTGACCCGGTTCTACGCCGGGGACGAGACCGCAGGCATCCTGACCTCCGGTTTCTTTCCGATCCTGATGTTCGGCCTGCCTGCCGCCGCCCTGGCGATGATCCACGTCGCCAAGCCGAAGCAGAAGAAGGTCGCCGCCGGTATCTCCGGTGCCGCCGGTTTGACGGCCTTCCTCACCGGTATCACCGAGCCGCTCGAGTTCGCCTTCCTGTTCCTGGCCTTCCCGCTGTACGTGCTGCACGCCGTGCTGACCGGACTGTCCATGGCCATCGCCCACACCCTGGACATCCACCTCGGGTTCTCCTTCTCCGCCGGCCTGGCCGACCTGCTGCTCTACGGCGGTGCACCAGCGGCGAAGAACATCCCGCTGCTGGTGGGCCTGGGACTGGCCTTCGCGGTGCTGTACTACGTGCTCTTCCGCTTCGTGATCGTCAAGTGGAACCCGCGCACCCCGGGCCGTCTGCCCGACGAGGAGTTCGAGGCCTCCCGGGCAGCCCAGCTCGGCGAGGGCAACGGGAACGAGGATGACGGCAGCGGCAACGGCAACGGCGCTGGTGGGGGCACCAGTGTCGCCACCCCTCAGGCAGAGAAGCTCATCGCCGCCTTCGGTGGACGCGACAACCTCCTCCACGTTGACGCCTGCATCACCCGCCTGCGCATGGAGGTCGCAGACAAGTCCCTGGTCGACAAGCAGGCGCTGACCGCCCTCGGTTCCGCCGGCCTGCTGGAGGTCGGCAACAACGTGCAGGCCGTCTTCGGTGCCCAGTCGGGTTCATTGAAGGACGACATCAAGGACGCTCTGGCGAACCCCAGGAACACCGAGAGTGCCGGGCAGGAGGAGGAGTTCACCGACGAGTTCGGACCGGACTCAGACTTCTCATACACGGGCGGTCCCGGCCGGGCGATCAACACAACGATCGCCGCAACAGGTGCCCTGTTTGATGAACCGCTCACCGTGCTCGCCCCGGTCCCCGGCACCACCGTGGACCTCACCGAGGTCCCGGACAAGGCCTTCGCCGATGGAAGCGTCGGGCCGGGCGTGGCGATCCAGCCGCCGAACGAGACCGTCACCGCCGTGGCGCCCGTGGCCGGCAAGGTCATGCAACTCTTCCCGCACGCCTACGCGGTCATGACCCCGGAGAAGAAGGCCGTGCTGGTCCACCTCGGCCTCGACACGGTGACGCTGAAGGGCGAGGGGTTCACCGCCCACGCGGCCAAGGGCGACACGGTCGAACAGTGACAGCCGATGATCACCTACGATGTCCCTGCAGTCGCCGACACCGGACACCCGACCGTGGTGCCGGTCGTCATCATGGACGCCCGCGGTGCCACCGTCGACCCACTGGCCGGGGCGGGCACCGAGGTGACCGCGCTGAACCCGCTGTTCACTGTCACTGATCCCACAAGTTAAGGCGCGCCATGGAAATCGTCATCCTCCCCGACACCACCTCCGCCGGGGAACTCATCGGCCAGGCCATCGCGGACCTGCTGCGGGAGAACCCCGACGCGGTCCTGGGGCTGGCCACCGGGTCCTCCCCGCTGCCGGTCTACGACAACCTCGTCGACAGGTACGACCGGCGTGAGATCTCCTTCGCCCGCGCTACGGCCTTCAGTCTCGACGAGTACGTCGGCCTGGCCCCGGAACACCCGGAGCGCTACGCCAACGTCATCCGCACGGAGTTCACCTCCCGGGTCGACTTCGCCGAGGGCGCCGTTCACGGGCCGGACGGCCTGGCGGACGACCTCGCCGCAGCCGGCCCCGCCTACGACGCCGCCATCACAGCCGCCGGGGGCATTGACCTGCAGATCCTCGGCATCGGTACCGACGGTCACATCGCCTTCAACGAACCCGGCTCCTCGCTGGCGTCCCGGACCAGGGTCAAGACCCTGGCCCAGCAGACCAGACAGGACAACGCCCGGTTCTTCGACGGTGATGTGGACGCGGTGCCGACCCACTGCCTGACCCAGGGGCTGGGCACGATCATGGAGGCCCGCCATGTGGTGCTCATCGCCGACGGCTCGACGAAGGCCGAGGCGGTGCACCAGCTCGCCGAGGGTGCGGTCAGTGCACTGTGGCCGGCGACGATCCTGCAGCACCACCCGCATGTCACGGTGGTGATCGACGAGGCCGCGGCGTCCCGCCTGCAGCTCGCCGGCTACTACCGGCACGCCTGGGCGTCTAAGCCGACGTGGCAGGGCGTGTGAGCGGCATGATCCTCACCGCCGCTGCCGTCGTCACCGGGGAGCCTGAAGATGCAGTGCTGCGCCCGGGCTGGGTCGAGGTCACCGGTTCCGTCATCACCGCGGTGGGTGCCGGTGGGCCGCCGGACGGCGCGGACAGCACGGACAGCACCGTGGTTCACGATCTGGGGGACGCCACGATCGTCCCCGGGTTCGTCGACACCCACATCCACGGCGGTGGCGGCGGGGCCTTCCCCGACTGCGCCACCGACCCGGACGCCGTGGCCACGGGCATCGCGGCCCACGCCCGCCACGGCACCACCTCGATGATTGCCTCGTTGGTCTCCGCCCACCCCGGTGACCTGCTGCGACAGGTGGAGACCCTGGCCCCGCTGGTCGCCGACGGCCCCCTGGCCGGCATCCACCTGGAGGGCCCGTGGCTGTCCTCGCACAAGTGCGGGGCGCATGATCCGACCGCCTTGCGAGCGCCGGATCCCGCGGAAATCTCGCGGGTTTTCGAGGCCGCCGGTGGGACGATCCGGATGGTCACCATCGCCCCCGAATTGGACGGCGCACTGGACGCCATCGCCCAGATCGTGGATGCCGGGGCGGTCGCCGCCGTCGGGCACACCAATGCCACCTACGACCAGACCGTCGCGGCGATCGAGGCCGGGGCGAGGGTCGGGACGCACCTGTTCAATGCGATGCGTCCGGTGCACCACCGCGAGCCCGGTCCGGTGACCGCGCTGGTCGAGGACCCGCGGGTGACGGTGGAGATGATCGGTGACGGGGTTCACCTGCACCCGGCGGTGTACCGGAACGTGTGCGCCCGGGTCGGTGCGGGCCGGGTCTCGCTGGTCACCGATGCAATGGCGGCCACCGGCATGCCGGACGGCGCCTACCACCTGGGCGCATTGGCGGTGGATGTCGTCGACAGCATCGCCCGGGTGGCCGGGACCGACACCATCGCCGGCAGTACCGCGACGATGGAACAGCTGTTCCGCTACGCCGTGGCTAATGCGCCGGCGACTGCACAGGACGCCCCGGAGGACACTGCGGGGAACGTCACGACAGATGCCGCCGGTGTCGCTGCGGCGGATGCCGCGCTGCTCGCCGCGGTCCAGCAGACCTCCATCACCCCGGCCCGCGCACTGGGCCTGCCCGCTGCCGGGATCTGTCCTGGCGGCCGGGCCGACCTGGTCGTCCTGGACAGTACAGCTAACCCGGACGTTGGTACGACCGACGAACCGCGGGACCGGTTGCAGGTCAGCGCCGCGCTCCGCTCAGGCGAGTGGGTGTAGGAACGCCCAGCCCCGCCTCCCTACACCCGACGAGAAATAACCACGCCCAGGGGTACGGTTTCGGGTCGAGACCGTACCCCCAGGCATGGGCATTTGGCGCCGCGAGAAGGCGTTCCGGGGAGAGACGCGCCAGACCAACCTGCGGATCATCCTGTAGACCTCCGGGGAACACATGGCAATCTTAGAACGGGGTGTGACATAGGCAACGGCAGAACAGTGCGGATTGTTTTGGGCCCTGATGGGACAATGGAAGAATGACACAGCGAATCACCGTCATCGGTGCCGGAGTCATCGGACTGACCTGCGCACATGAACTTGCCGAGGCCGGCCACGAGGTCACGGTCGTCGCAGACCGGGGCCCTGGCGACACGGTCTCCAGCCTCGCCGGCGGCCTGTGGTACCCCTACCGCGCGGAGAAGTCCGAGGCCGCCGACCGACTGCTGGAGCGTTCCCTGATTCGCTTCACAGAGCTCGCCGAACTGGCCGAGCAGGCGGAGGCTTCCGGAGAGGCCGGGGATGAGATCGACTTCGATGATGACGTCCCGCCGGTGATCATGACCCGCGGCACGGTACGCGAGCGCCTGGACCCGCCGGACCACGACTGGATCGCCCCGGTGGTCAACGTCCTGGGTGACGATTCTGTCGAGCTGGTGCCCGGTGGGGTGGCCGCGACGCTGCCGATGATCAACTCACCCGCCTACCTCGCCTGGATGATGGACGCCTGCCGCGTCGCCGGGGTGGGCTTTCGGTGGCGCACCGTGGAGTCGTTGGACGCGCTGGTCACCGAAACCGGGCCGACGGAGCGTCCTGATGCGGTGGTGCTCTGCACCGGCATCCGTGGTGGCGAACTGCTCGGCGGCGATGATCAGGTCACCCCGATCCGTGGCCAGGTAATCCTGATGGCCAACGGTGAGGGTGAGAACAAGCTGACCGAGTGGATCACCGACACCGATGACGTCGATGCGCAGGTCTACGTGCTGCCGCGCGGTGAGGACGTGGTGGTCGGCGGGATCTCGGAGGTCGGCTCCTGGGACGACCAGCCGAATGTGGAGACCGCCGAGGCGATCCTCGACCGGGCGGAGTCCCTGGTCCCGGAATTGCAGGAGCTGCCGATCCTCGGGCATGGCGCGGGGCTGCGTCCGGGACGCACGGCGATCCGGCTGGGACAGTTGACCGATGACGAGGTGCCCGGCGGACTGCCGGACGGCGTGCCGGTCATCGCCGCCTACGGTCACGGCGGCGCCGGGGTCACCTTGTCGTGGGGCACCGCGGAGCGCGTGGCGGAACTGGTCGAGGCACTGTAGTCGCAGCGCCCAATGACTAATCGGCCCTGAGTTCGCCTAATCGCCGGACAGCGCGTTCCAGGCCAGGGCTGTTCTCCATCGCTGCTTCCACATTCCAGTGGTCGCGTGCGAACTCATTCAACCTGTGCGTGTACAGCGGACCCGTCTGACCGTCTTTGGTGACGACATCATCTTGGATCGACCCCTTGCCGAAACGCTTCACCAGACTGAGCAACGACTGCTTAGCGTGGTCCAAGGAATCGGGATCCTGCGGAATCTTTCCGACTCTGACCTGGAAAAAGTCCGAAAATCCACGTGCGTCAGCCATCAACCATGCCTCGATCATGGTGCAGGCAATACGCAAGTCGAAGCTGCCTTCCGGGACATCGGCATTGCTGAGGAGCTTCCCTCGCAGCTCCACCGGACAGTGTCCGTCGGAATCCCGAAACACCACCCACCCCGGACCACCGTAGGCAGCCGCCCGGCAGTAATTCGGAACCTTCGGGTCAAGCTCAGTTTTCCCGCCAGCTGGATACACTTTTCCTATATCGTGCCCGGCTGCAGCAACCACTGCCTTCGCTGCTTCTTCGTCTGACGGCCCCTCCACCGCGATATTGATCACGAAAGCCGCCCGACCTCGATCAGCCCCGAAAGGTCCCTCGGTGAAATCAACCCCTCAATCATGTCTGATTTCGGCAGGTCAGCCGCGATCATCGGAGCGACCTCGTCGATATCAGCGAGGATATTCGCGACTGTTCCGTCGTCCGTAGGTTGCAGGACAAGGATCTCGGAAGGAAGCACACCTTCATCGTCCAGGAGGTCCGGAGAATGGGTGGACAGGATCACCTGCATGGAACGGTCCCGCTGCGCCATGGCAAGAACACTCGCCAAGTTTCTGACGATAGCGGAATTGAGCGACAGTTCCGGTTCCTCGAGCAGGAGGATCCCTCCGTTCGCTGGCGCACTCACGATGGTCCAGAGCAGGCCGATGAGCCGCAGCGTGCCGTCGGAGAAATCCACCTCACTCTGTCGGGTAGGGCTCTGTCGCCAGTTTCGGTATCCAGCGACAAGGTGAGGCTGCCCGGATGGGTCCACTTCCAGGGCCAATGACTCAAACTCGGGAACCGCCGCCTGTAGGGCACCTTCCATCCTCCGCAACCAGGCGTTCCTCGTTCGTGATGGGACTGCATTGATGTCGGCGATGAAGCTGGTGCCGAAGATATCGCCACTACCTGCACCTACTCGGCCAGGATCGCGTATGATCTGCGGAACAAGGTGGAAGTACCGTACCTTCGCGAAATACTCGGCCAACTCCCGAAACTTCTGGTTTGCAGAGATCTGTTCGAGATTGGTCTGGGTAAGCAGCTCAGGGTCGGCCGCATCATTGGCATCAGGACGGTTCAGGAGCGTGGCCCCGTTGTGCTCGACAATCTCCTCATTGACGAGCGGACGGTTCCTCCCCTTGCCCTCACCCTTGATGGACAGGTGATAGCGCCAGGTGTCGTCTCCATCGGAAAGCTCGACATCGAGGACGAGCCGCCCCTTGTCATGGTTCCGTGCGAACAGACTCTTCACCTTCGAAAGTCCACCGCGGTCCGCCATGGCCGCGGAGAGTCCTCCACCAGCAGCTGCAATGTCACCGAGGAAACGGAACAGATCAAGAAGGTTCGACTTCCCGGAGGCATTGGGGCCGACCGCGAACAGGCGATTGCTGATCTCAAAGTCCAGAGCCTTGAAGTTCCGCCAGTTGCTGGCGCGAACGTGCGTGACTCGCATGTCCCCTCCTGTCCAGGGTTACCCAGTGACGTGGTCTTCGCTCAGTCTAGCAAGTCTGGACCGGACGTAGACTCGATCATGTTCCCCACACGGGACCACCCGCGGCCTTCAAAATGAACAACCCTATGCTGGGACACTTCTCGCCAGACCTGTGTCATTAGGCGTCAGGACACCGCTACCCCAACTCGTGGGCCACCAGGTCCCGCGCAGCAGTGAAGCGGAACCGGTGCCCCACAGACTCAAGCACCACAGGCCGCGCATGCTGGTCAGCCAGCGCCAGCTCCGTGGCCCCGTCCTTACCCAGCAGCACCGCGGGCCCCACTGCCGGCACCGGGACGCGCAACGGCACCCGCACCTTCTGAGCATCGGCCAGCACGGCGGCGAACTCCCCCTCGGTGATGTCTTCCGGAGCGACGGCATTCACCGGCCCGACCAGGGAGGGGTCCACCACGGCACGGTGGTAGATGTCGGCGAGGTCGTCCACCCCGATCCACGGGAAGTGCTGCTCGCCTGACCCGAGGCGTCCGCCACCGACCCGGGAGGACGCTGCCAGCAACGTCAGCAGCGGTGCTCCCCCACCGAGCACCAGCCCGGTCCGGATGTTCACCACCCGCACCCCGGCCTCCGACGCGACGGCACAGTCGTCCTCCCAGTCCGCGACGACGTCGGCGAGGAATCCCTCACCCCGGTCGGCGTCCTCCCCCACCGGTTCCGGACGCGAGGCCCCGTAGAACCCCACGGCGGAGGCGCACACGAAGACCTTCACCCGCAGGATGCCGCAACCTCGGCCAGGCGTCGGGTCGGCCCGACCCGCGAGTCGCGTACCGCGGCCTTGTGGACGGCGGTGAAGCGTCCGAAGATCGGGGCACCCGCGAGGTGGATCACGGCATCCACACCGTCGAGCAGGTCCGGGGCAGGCGAGGCTGGATCCCAGTGGCGGCTATCCCCGGCAGTGTTGGCTTCACCGCCAGTGTTGCGGACCAGCGGAGTCACCGTGTGCCCGGTGGTGCGCAGCAGCGCGACGAGCTGTGTGCCGACCCGTCCGGATGCCCCGGACACCGCGATGGTCAGTGACGGCGCATCCAGCTCCCGGAACTCCGCGAGGTGGGCGAGGTCGTCGGTGAGCTGGCGGCGGCGGTAGGCGGCGATGCGGCTGAGCAGGATGGTCGGGACACGGGAGGTGATCCGGTCGGTGACGGTGGAGGTGCCGTCGCCACTGTCGGTGATGAGATGCTCGTGGTGCCACCCCGTGAAGCGGAAAGGCCGGTTCACGCAGTCGTCGACGAAGCTGCGCCCTTCGGCGAAACCCTCCGGATCATGGCGCGCTTCCCAGGTAGGCGACCGGGGAGGGAGAAGGTGGTGGTGCCGTCGCGAAGGTCGGAGGCCTCGGAGCGGACCCGCATGCGCGCAAATCCCGGGGTCAGGCGGACGACGGCGCCGGGGCGGGTGTGCCAGTCCCAGACGTCGACTGCGGGGTGCGGCAGCTGGGTCTCGAACTCGTGGGTGGTGGTGCGGGCGGTGAGAGCGGTGGTGGGACGCATACAGGTCAAGGGCACGCCACGGGGCTGTGCACTAAGGTCGCTGCTTTGGGCGTACGCGGCGCGTCCTCCGTCGGGTAGTCGAAGGAGGTAGGACGCAACGACGACTCTCCGAAGATGGCGAGCTCGGCGGTGATACGACCGTATATCGGAGCGAACTTCATGCCGTTGCCGCTCATGCCGGTGGCGATGGTGACCGCCCCGTCCGACCCGGGCACGGTGGAGAGGATCGGCGCGTGGTCGGCGGTGAAACCGTCGTGGTGCAGCGTCATGCGCACCGGGTCATCGAGAATCCCGTCGAAGAAGGCGGAGGAATGCTCGGCGAAGACCTTCGTGAGGATCTCGGGGAGCACGCCGGTGCGAAGTTCCTTCAGGCCGTCGGGCGTCGGCGCGTTTCCGCTGAAGTCTCCGTGGGAGATCTTCACGCTGTAACCGTCGAGACTGGGAGCGCCGTAGCAGTGCCAGACTGCGCCGTCGGACGTGGTGATGTCCCGCATGAAGATGGGCAGATTCTCCGGCAGGAAGTTGGTGATCTGAAGTGGGAGGTACCAGGTCAGCGGGATGGTGCGTACGGAGATGTGTTCGGCAAGGTCCGGGTACAGGTCGGCTGCCCAGGAGCCGTTGGCCACGATGACCTTGTCGGCGATGATCTCCACCGGTTCGTCGGTGCCCGCGGGTCCTTCCATGCGGATCACGGTGGTGCCGCCCTCACCCGCTCACGGTTCTACGGACAGGACGCGGGTGTTGTCCCACAGCGTGGCCCCGGCGCCCAGAGCGAGCTGCTGGGCGGTGGCGACGGCGAGTTCGGGACGGATTCCACCACCGGCCGGGTCGATGATGGCGATGTCGGGGTCAGCACCGTCGGGCGCGGCGGCGAAGGCCGGGTAGCGTTCGGCCAGCTGATCAGCGTCGAGAACCTCGTGGTCCAGGCCATGGGAGTTGATGACCTCCATGGTCTGGACCATTGTCGGGAAGTCCGCGGGGGCGACGCTGATCGCCCCGATCGGGAGGAAGATATCCCGTCCGGTGCGTTCGTTGAGCTCGCACCACATGCGGCGGGCCTCCTGGACCAGCGGGATGTAGATGCCGCCCTCCTTGAGCGCGACCCGGAACAGGCGTGATTCACCGGAGTAGGAGCCCCTGGTGTGGACGCGTCCGAAGCGTTCGATGCCGAGGACGCTCGCGTCCGGGGCGAGTTCGGTGAGCTGCCAGAGTGCCATCGACCCGATGGAACCGCAGCCGATGACGACGTAGTCGTATGCCATGCCCCCATGAAACACTCACCGTGTTTCAGCGCCGTTGCGGCTCAATATCGTCTTTGTCCAGGCGGATAAGACGCACCTCATGCATAGCTCCTCGCGGGACCTGACGTGGGACTGTAGGGCAGCTAGTCCTTCATGGACGGCACGGTCAAGTACCCGTAGAGCCCCAGATCGACCGGGGATTCAAGATCCAGCTTCATGTTGACGATGGACACGTCCTTGCCGTGCTTGTCCTTGATGTGAGTATCCCGGGCATCACGAGCTACTGCCCCACCCAGATAGTAGAAGTCGCTGCCGTCCACGTCATCCTTCTTCACAAACACGTGGAGCGGGTACACGTTCGTCGAAATGTCATACTCGCGCTTGCTCTTCAGCGATGTCCTACTCTTCGTAAACCAGTTCACCGTGGACTCATCATCGAAGCCATCCTCATACTGGGTCGTTGCCGAGATCTCATCAGACTTCTCGTAGGTGATGAAGATGGGGCAGCTATTCGAGAACTCGTCCGTCTTGTATCCATACAGGGTGCTGTACTGGTTGGACTCAAAGTTCAGCAGCCGGCATACGTCCTTACGGGTGTACTGCTTTCCATACTCGAGGTGACCTGACCAGGTCCCCTTGTGGCGAGCGAGGTAGAGACCTGCTTCCACTGCGTCGTCGACGTGAGCAGTGAACAAATCATCTGCCTCGTAGAGCCGAGCGAAGTTGGGGTTGAGGCGGTAAGTTCCCTCGATAATGTCGATCACCGGGTGCGGTCCGTACTTCTTGGACTCCTCCTTCGTGAAGAACTCAAGAGTCAGAATCCGTTCCACGGAGTCCAGCGTGTCATCGTCGGCAACGCAGCCCTGCTTCACAAGGCTCTCTGCAAACGAGTCTCGCGTGATCGTTCGCTTCTCAAGCAGCACATCAATCAGCAACAGCTCATGAGGTCGCTTCCCGTTGACCAGCTCATGGTCCAGCATCGCTAAGTAGGCTTCCTGCGCAGCAGTCGGCTTTGCCACTTCCTTGTCGAAACTCGGAAGCAACGACCAGTAACACTTCCGCTTGGCCGCCAAGACCACCGGATCAACAGTGCCGTGGCGTGCGAAGTCGGCGAGCATCGGCACCGTCCCGATCCTGTTCTTCAGTTCTCGGAACGCGCTTTTGAGGTTGTGAATGCTATCCAGACTCGACGTCGCCAGCGACTGCAGAACACGCTTGCGGGAGATCTCATCGAAGTTGACGCTCGACAGCCCTGCAATGACACCGGCAGACTCGGCCTTGATCAGCTTCTCCCTGATCGTCTCCTTGTTGAGACTGTTGTCGCCGAACAGAGCGATCGGGATAAGGAAGTTATTCTTGTAGTTGCCGATGAAATCAATGACCCTCAGGTGATCCTTGCCGAGACTCTTGCGCAGGCCACGACCGAGCTGCTGGGTAAAGATGATGCTGGACTCAGTGTTGCGCAGCATCACGACCTGGTTCACCTCGGGAATATCGATTCCCTCATTGAAGATATCGCGGGTGAGGATGTAGTCCAGTTCCCCGGCTGCCAGATCCTTCATGGCGTGCTCGCGCTCCTCACTGCTGGAGTTACCAGTAAGAGCGACCGTCCTCAGCCGTCGGCCATTGAGCTCACGCTCGTTAAGCAAGGCAGTTAGTTCTGTAGCTTCGTCCAGACTGCTACAGAAGATGAGGCCCTTGACCCCGGAAGGAAAGCCGTAGCTGCGAAGCTTATCCAGGATGTGGTCGACACGTTCTGGAGCTACGAGCTTGCTGAACAGCGATGCGTCTTCATTGGCATCGCCGACCTCGTCGATGTACTCGGTGACGCCGTAGTAGTCGAAGGGCGTCAGCATATCCGCCTCGAGTGCCTCTTGCAGGCGGATCTCGTACGGCACGTTGTGGTGAAAAAGCTCGAAGACATTGATGTCGTCGGTACGCTCTGGAGTCGCGGTGAGACCGAGCAGGAAGCACGGGGAGAAGTGCTCGATGAGCCGCTCATAGCTCTTCGCGCCGGCCCGGTGCACCTCGTCGATGATGATCAAGTCGAAGGCATCACGCGGGATGGACTGAAGCACATCAGTCTTGGACAGCGTCTGCACCATCGCGAAAACACAGCGTTTCTCCAAGTCCTTCTCCGCACCCACCACTCGTCCCACGTCAGTGTCGGAAAACTCGAGGACCCGGCAAAACTCCGTGATCGCCTTGTTAAGGATCTGTTCGCGATGCACAACAAAGAGCATGCGCTCCGGGTTGATCTCCCGCGCTGCCAGCGCTGCGAGAATCGTTTTGCCCGTACCCGTTGCCGAGATGACGAGTGCGCGATCGGCGCCGGCTTCGTCACCTATCCCTTCGCGCACCGCACGGATCTCATCGAGAGCTTCCTTTTGCATCGCATTCGGGACGATGCGCCCTGCTGGAACCTCGCCCTCCTCGATGGCTTCTGCCATCGCCTGGCTGTACTTCGGCTTGCGCCTCTTGGAATACTCGTCGATCCACTCCGTAGTGAGCGGGAACGCGTGAGCCTTCTGATCCTCGATTGCGGCCTGGAGCTGGTAGGTGATGTCACCTTCAGGCAGTGCCGAGAATCGCAGGTTCCATTCCTGGTTCTTGGTCAGCGCTGAGCGGGTGAGGTTCGAGCTACCGACGATGGCCGAGAGCGTCCCGTCCTGGGTGAAGACGTAGCCCTTGGAGTGAAACCCCCCTTGATCGCCTGGGTGAACGAGAACCTCAATGCCATCGAGAGTGAGCAACTCACGGAACATATCCGGCTCATTGAAATCCAGGTAAGTGGACGTAATGATGGTTGCCCGCCCGGTGAAGTCACGCAGCGACTGCTTCAACATGCCCAATGCACCCGGCGTGATGAAGGCGACGGAGAAATCGAACCCGATCGACCGACGGAGCTCATCTTCGATGGCATGCACCATCGTGTTGCCATCCCGGTTCGCAATGAGACGGGGATGGTAGACCTGTTCAGAATCTACAGCACGGTCAAGGAAACCGTGCGCAGTGCTGGCGCCGATACGCGAGTTCTTGAAGCTCATGCGGCGAAGTGTGCGACGACGCGATTAACAGCCGGGATGTCCGCTGGAGCCCAGGGCAGGCCCCCGAGATCGGAGGCTTCCACCCAGCGGACCTCGGAGTGTTCAGTGAGTGTGGGTTCCTTGTCGACGATCGTGCCGAAGAACGTGGTCAGGATGACAATGCCGAAGTCATACTCGTACTCAGTGCTCTCTACCTTCTCACCGATCTCGGCAGAACACAGGAGCTCCTCCTCAAGCTCGCGGCGCAGTGCTTCCTGAGGCGTCTCCCCTTCCTCGATCTTCCCACCTGGAAACTCCCACATCCCAGAGAGAGACATCCCTTCCCCGCGCTGAGCAGCAAGGATCTTTGTGCCCTGGGTCAGGACGGCACCGACGACATTGATCCGCTTCTTCACTGAATCTCCTGATCATGAGGCATTAGCCTCGGCTGCTGCTTATCTCGCCTCAGCCTATCAAGCCGGCCGGACACGACGCCGGCTATCGCGTTCCGGAAACCGCCCCACCGCGAAGTCCAGCAACCCGCCGCACCTGTTCATCGCAGTCCGATGCGCCCAGGTCCACCGACACCACGTGTAGCCGTGCCCCAGTCCCACGCACGGTGTGCACCGTTTCCCCGGTGCGGTCACCGGCGTAGATCAACGTCCCCTCATCGAGTTCGGTCTCCGTGACATAGGCGAGCAGTTGGTACAGGTCGTCGCGTCGTCCCCAACCAACCTCGTCGTCACCGAACGACGAAGCGTTGACCTTGTACTTCACATCCCCCACAAAATGCCATCGCCCAGCCCGGCGCATCGCCAGGTCTGGGATCAACTGCACGTGTCGCCCTTCGTCCAACCACACCCGGTGGCTCCACGAATCCGGCATCTCAACATCAGTGGCACCCAGCGCCCCTCGCAACAGCACCCGAACGTACTGCTCCACAATGCGCGGCATGTCCAGGACAAAACCCGGGACCCGGACGCGTCCCTCTGTGACCTCCACCGACTGTCCCTCCAGGACCAGGACCGCAAGACGGATAGCAGCCTGATAGTGCAGGTTGTGTCTGCTCCACTGGATGCGCTGCCCCAGCTCCAGCGCAGTGCGCACAGACAGCGATGTTGTCTCCCCCACCACCTGCCACACTCGCGACAGCTCCCGCTGCGCAGCGGTGGACAGCCCCCGGACCTGCCGCAGATGCTTGACCGCCGCAGCAAGGATCTGGTTCTCCGGTACGTCCTCATCGTGCACCGTCGCCGTCACGGATACAGGCAACGGCCTCGGATCCCGCAGATACTCCGCGACACGGATGCGCCCACGGACATACGCCAGCTGCTGCCGCTCAGTGCGATACGACCTGTAGACGCCGGCGGAGAACGCCGTCATGCAGGAACGGGCCAGAAGGACGGCCAAAGCATCCTCAAGTGAGGACACCCGGAGCCCCTCCGCCGTGTCCCCTGCCCACCGCACCGGGTCGCTGGCGATGGACAGCATGTGCACGATCCGCGACAGCGGCACCTTCGGTGCAACCACGACGTGCTCTCCATCGATCACGGCCGCACCCACACGTGACCCCGGGGTGACCGTCACCAAGCCATCAGCAGCCGGCTCGATCGTTGCCCGGAAGAGGTCCCTGAGCTTCCCCTGCTGGGAGAGGCTCAATCGGAGGGGATCACTCCGACCGTGTTCAGTCAGCGTCAGCATCAGGTCCGGCCTTCGTCACCACGGCCTTCAACGCATCGAACCGCAGTTCCTTCAACCGCTCGGGCTGCGCGTAAAACAGCTCCGTCAACGTTGGCACAACCGAGTGTTCCCACGCCCGCTTCGCCGCCTTCTCCGACAAGGGTGCCGTCATGAAGTGACTGGGACCAATCATCCGGTCTCGGTCACCGATCTTCTCGTTCGCGGTGGTGAGGAGCTGCGTCAGCCAATCAAGATCAGCTGCATGAGTGTCCAACCAGGTGGGCAACGTCTCGTCCAACGGCGTCTGCCCCGGGCGGACGTCCACCACGAAGAACCTGCGGCGAAGAGCAGCGTCCACCGCGGTGATGGACCGGTCCGCCGTGTTCATCGTTCCGATGATCCGGAGGTTCGGCGGCAGGCTGAATTGGTCGCCGTAGGTCATCGTCACCTCGTCGCCCCGGTACTCCAACAGGAAATAGAGCTCGCCGAAGACAGCCGGCAGGTTAGCGCGGTTGATCTCATCGATGATCAGGACGTAGTCATGCTCAGGGTCCTGCCTGGCGAGATCCGCCAGCTTCACGAGAGGGCCATCAGCGATGCGGAACTCGCCACGGTTCTCCGGGTCCGGACGCAGCCCCTGGACGAAATCCTCGTAGGCGGTTCCCGGATGAAACTGGACCGTCTTCACCCGGTCAGGAGTGGTGAGGTGCTCGGCAACGGCACGGGCGATATAGGTCTTTCCGGTGCCCGGCGGGCCCTGCAGAATCACCTGCCCCTTGTCCCGCACCATGTCGTTGAGCTCTTCGAGCCAATCCAGTCCATCATCGCTGGAGATGTACAGCTTCGCGGCGAGGTCCTCGAACGACAGTTGCCCTGGCTCCGGGGTCGGCGCGTCGTCCGCACCTGTGTCGGGGTGGGCAGTGTCCGTTCCGGCCTCATCCCTGCCCTCACCGACCCCGTCTGCCGGAGGTTCCACGGGTTTGTTGGAGAGCCACAAGGCATACGCCTGCCTGGTCTCCAGGTTCCATCCACGTTCGATCATCTCCGATTCCTCCAGTGTGAGGAGATGATCCGTGAGCCATGCGACCTCGTTCCGGGCCGGAACCTCCCCCGTCAACTGCTGCACGGCAGCGATGAGGAGATCCATTCTGTCGAGGTAGGCGATGTAGTGCTCGCCGGGCGTCGCCGATTCCGATGGGCTGTCCCTGCGAGTCAGCCGCTGCACCGCCGAGACGGTCGCGGCGATGCGCACGGGGAAGTCCCCAGTACCCGACAGCAGCGTGGACGCCTGCTCCAGGAAACTGTCCCGGTCCTTGGCCTTCATCGCGGACAGGTCCGGCACCCCGACCCACTCTGCAACCCGGTCGATGAACAACCCCGGGCCCAGGTCCTCCACCTGATCCAGCAGTTCCCGCAACCCCTGGGCATCCTCGCTTCCCCGTCGCGTGAGTTGGGCGTTATCCCCGAACAGCTCAGCAAGCAACGAGGGGATCTCGCCGACTGATGCCGAGATCAGGCTGGCGGCCTGCTGTCTCAGGTCTTCCGGAACTGCGGTACCGATCTCCCCGACGACGAAGGTGGCCCACGCGGCCCACCGCTTCATCTCGTCCGACAGGTCATTCCACGTATTACGGTACGGAGGTCGGTACAACGCCAGTGACGACTGCTGCCCATAGTGCAGATTCGGGGCGAGCCAATGGCGCAGATCGCTCACATCGGACACCCCGTCCGTAGCGTCCCCGAAGACCTTGAGCATCTTCTTCCGGTCACTGCGATTCGACGAATCCGGGACGCGATCGGGAAACAGGAGATGCTCCACCAGGAACCGCATTGCCCACACGCTTTGGTCGTTCACTGTCGCCAGCACGGCCTGGAAGTCATCCCAGTTCTCCACGGCAGACCGTCGTGAGGCATCGTCCAGCTGAAAGAGCGCGGCAACCACCTCGACGAGGTAGGCGTACATCTTGTTGCGGTTCGTCTGATAGCTCGTCCCTACCCGGGCAATGCCGGCCTGCATCGCCTTGGCGAGCGGCGCGGGTGCAGGTTGGACGTTCTCCCGCCAGTTCACGATCGTCGAGACGTTCGTGTCCTTTGTTGAACTGCGCGTCGCCCCGGTGCTGATCGGCAAGAAATAGATGTAGAAAAGCTCGACAGCAAACTGGACGGTGTCGTCAGAGGCAGTAGAGAGCTGGCGCTCAAGCTTGGTGAGGAAGTCATCCGCGCTCTCGTCCGGGCTGTTGATGAAATCTGCGATCAGAGCATCGGTCGCACCTCGGTAGTCCAGGGGCGCCCCGCTGAACAGCGACGTCCCGTCGATGATTGCTTGGCGCCATGCGTCCGCTGCTTCATAGACGGGCTGCACGGACGGGAGCGGGTTACGGAATGTCGCCGGCTGCTCCTGCTCCGACACCAGAGCAGCCACCTGTACCTGCTGATGGTGCTCGACGGCGTCGCTGCCGTCCGGCTCAGGAATATACGTGTGGTCCTGGGCCATCCGCCGGTACATGTCCGGGAGGGAGTGCATGAGCGACAACGTCCGGACGCTCTTCAGACTCCGTTGGGACGCGACGGGAAGTTCGCTCCGGACCACGTCGGTGCGTTCCCAGCGGATCGTCCGACGGTGCCGGTGTTCCTCGGCGTCGGCATCGTAGAAGTAGTCCCCGGTCACCGTGCCGATACGCAGGTGGCGCCCATCCTGCCTGGGAGCGACGACAACATCTCCGATCCGGACGTCATCGCGGAACCGCAGAAGACTACCCACCGAGGACGCATGACTCCGCTCGGACTTCTCCGGTTTCGACTCCCTGAGCGAAGTAAGGATCTCGCTCTTCGACAGTCCCCTGAGGTCACCGGTCCCATCCCACCCGATGGTGATCCGACCCAGGTCTTCCAGGTCATTGTCGAGAGCATCGTTGCGCAGCACCCAAACTGAGGACATAACGCGAGTGTGCCACAACGCGGTCACCCGGCGACGGCTCGCCGATGCCCGCCCCGCCGACGCCTAAGCCCCCTACCTACGCCCGCACCCTCGCCGGCATCTTCCGCGCGAAGACGATCCCCAGCGTCATCACGCACCCGAGCACGGCGATCACCCAGCCGGTGAGGGTCAGCCCGGCGTCCGATGCCCCCGAGGTACCACTCCCGGACCCTGCGCTCATACACACAGCCACGATCACCGCGGACATGTTCGCCGCGATGTACTGCATGGTCTTGTAGATTCCCGTCGCCGTACCGACCTTCTCCACGCTGGTCACAGTGTTGATCAGCCCCTGGTTGCCGATGCTGGCGAACCCGTTGGGTACACCGGCGACGACCGCGACGACCGCCATGACCCACACCGGGGTGGAGCTGTCCTGGATCAGGGCCAGTGCCAGACCGGTGAGCAGCAGGAACACCCCGGCGACCCCCAGCACCACCCGCGGGCCGCGCACCGCGATGATCCGCGCGGCGACGAAGGTCGAGCACACGGCCGTCACCGCCATCGGCAGCATCATCGCCCCGGTCTGCGACACGGACATGCCCGCGCCCTGCTCGAACCACTGCGGCAGCCCGTAGAACAGGCAGTAGAACGCCGCATAGGTCACCATGGTCCGCCCCAGCGTGTTCGCCAGCTGCCGGTTCGCCGCCACGGCCCGCAGGTCGATGAACGGCAGGGACGCCATCCGCAGCTCCCACCACACCCACACCGCACTGAAGACGGCGATGAATGGCAGCGTCCACCAGAAGATCTCGTCGGTCAGGGAGATCAGGAAGAGCATGAGCATGGTCACGGCCACACCGAACAGCAACGCCCCCACCAGGTCGAGTCGGCGCAGCAGGCCCATCTCGGGGCGTCCTTCCCCCTCGATGCGCGGCACCTTGAGCATCACCCACACCCCGGACACGACCACCAGAGCCACGTTGATCCACAGGGTGGACTGCCAGCCCGCCACACCGACCAACAGGCCGCCGAGCGAGGGCCCCACCGCGGTCATCGACTGGGCGGACATGGTGAACATGCTGATCGCCGAGCCCGTCCGCAGCCGATGGCGCCTGGCCAGGATGCGAATGATCGTCATCGCATTCGGCATCTGCATCGCCACACCGACACCGATGATCAGGCGTCCTGCCACCAGAACACCGAGGTTCGGTGCCAATGCCCCGAGCACCGACCCGAAGAGCACCAGGACCAGCCCGGCGAGATACACCCGGCGCGCACCGAGGACCACGCCGAGCACGCCGGCCATCGGTGAGACGATGGCGGTGGCGATGTAGAACGCCGAAAGGACCCAGGACACCTCCGCCCCGGCCCCGAAGTGGCTGGCGATGGAGACCATCGCCACGGCGATCATCGAGGAGTTCAGCGCCTGGAGCATGATGCCGGTGCCGAGCGCCAGCGTGGTCTGGGTGGGGACGTTCTCCCGGGGCGGTTGGGACGGCTCTGATGGCTCGTCGGGGTCGGGCAACGGTGCAACAGGACTCACGTGCTCCTACGCTATGCCCCTGACCGGTACATTCTCCAACCGGTCGCTGCCAACTCAGATGGTCGCCACCGTCAAACGCAGCCTCAGATATTCGCCATGAACCGGTACATGTGCCCCTGGTCGAACGCGGCACGCTTCCAGGTGTCCCAGGCGTGGGAGCCGATGATGTCGTAGTGGAACTCGATGTTGTCCTTGCCGGCCAGTGCCGCCTGTGCCTGGAACTCTGCGGTCATCACCATCGAGCCGGCCTCGAACGGCCCACCCTTGACCACCGTGGCGACGGGGTCCGGGCCCATGTCCCCACCGAAGTTGGGGATGCCGGACGACGCACTCACGATCACCGGCATGTCCAGCTTGTCGATGTTCAGCGTCGGGTTGTTCTCCACCCGGCGTCCCTCATTGGCCCAGGCGATCTCCTCGTGGCCACTGTTGGCCATCGACGTCCCGTCGATCACCGCACGCTGCACCGGCATACCCGGGTCGTAGAGCCCACTGAGCGCGTACACGGAGCTGTACATGTCCGGGTACTTCGACGCCAGGTTCATCGCACCGTAGGCGCCGGAGCTCAGACCCGTGACACCGGTGGTGCCGCGTCCGCCGTTGGGCACGCCCCACGCACTCTCGAGGTAGTCGGGCAGTTCCTGGCTCATGAAGGTCTCGAACTGTGCCCCTTCCTGGCCGTCCCAGTCCTGCACCCAGCTCCAGGCGTCCATCGCGGGGAAGACCAGCGTGGCGTCCTCGTCGGACAGCGCCGGTAGTGCCCCGCCGGCGGTGACCCAGCCGTTGCGGTCGCCGGAGTCGGCGCCGTCGATGAACTGCGCGACCTTCGGGTTGCCCTCCGTTTTCGCCGGACGCACGATCACCTCGAAGTCCCGGTCCATCGAATCGGAGTGGACGGAGCACTGTAGGGCGCCGTCGCGGTAGTCGGAGCAGCCGGCCGGGGCCGCGGATGCGGTCGGGGTGGCCGGTGCAGCCAGCAGGGATGCCCCGACTCCCACGGTGGCTGCCAGGGCGGTCATGATCTTCGGTGTACGGGACGTCTTCTTACGGTGCTTCACGATGGTCAGTGCCTCCTTGCCTCTATGCGACGGCGACCGTAACAAAATCGTGACCTTTGGGGCGAGGTGCTGGACAACATTCACAGCGGACATTAACCTCCCCTGTCACAGCAGGCCACAGATACCCCTCCAGGCACCGTGCGCCACAGGAATCTAACGTTGTTCACCACTATCCTGGAGGGGTATGAGGTTCCAACGCATCGACCTTCCCGTCCACAACCCGGACCACTGGGCAGACTGGTTCGCCACCACGCTGGGCCTGACGCGACTGTCCGGGTCGCCGGAGGCGCCGGACGTGCCGGACGTGCCGGACGCGCCGGACGCGCCGGACGCGCCGGTTGCCACCGACGCGTCCTGCGGCGTCGCACTCGGCTGGACCGAGCTGCGTTTCGTGCAGGACGCACACCCCGAACCCGGCAGCGCACGCAACACCGGCGAGACCAATGACACCAGTGACACCAGTGACGCTGGCGATGCAGACGGCACCGGCGAGTCAGCCGCCCGCGGCCACCACCTCGCCTTCGCCGTCCCCACCGGCACCATCGAGGACGCCGCCGCGTGGATCATCGCCGTCACCGGCGAACGGCTGATGGACGACGACGGCACCACCCTGATCGACCGGGGCGGATCCTGGGCCAGCCGGTCGATCTACTTCCGCGGCCCCGAGCACTCCATCCTCGAGCTCATCGAACACGCCGACCGCCCTGCCCCAGCACCAGACTCAACCCCCGGTGTTCTCCGGGACTCCGGTCCTGACCTGCTCCTCGGTGTCGCCGAGATCGGCATTGGTACACCCGACGTAGCCGGGACCGCCGCAGATCTCGAGAACTCCGATCGTGCCGCCGACCTCCCCTTCGGCTTCGGCGACCCGGCACACAAGGTCATCGCCGCCTACGGCGACAGCGACGGGGCCTTCATCCTCGCCGCCGCCGACCGCCCCTGGTACCCCACACAGGACGTCCTACCTGTCACGTCCCGCCCCACCGTGGAGATGCAGTAGGTCAGGACGCCGTCACCGATCCCGATGACCCGGACGACCCGGAGCCTTCCACCGCGGACCCGACCGGGCCGTCCGGCAGATCGCCAGCGCCACCACCGGCACCGTTGCCACCGATGCGCGACAGGAACGTCTCCACATTGCCCTGCTCGAAGGCCGAACGCTGCCAGTTGTCCCAGGTGTGCGCGCCGACGGTGTCATAGCGGAACTCGATATTGTCCATCCCCGCCGCCACCGCGGCCGCCTGGAACTGCGCGGTGAACACCATCGACCCGGCCTCGTAGGACCCGCCGGCGAAGACCGTCGCGATCGGGTTCGGCCCCATGTCGCCGGCGAAGTTCGGCACACCGCTGGCCGCGGTGACCAGCAACGGCATCGTCAGGTTCCGGATGTTGAGCGTCGGATTGTCCTCTTCCACCAGCTCATCACCGTTCGGGCCGTCCCACGGACCGCGGTCGTAGTCACTGCGGTCGGCGGTGCTGGAGTCGAAGACATAGCGCTGCACCGGCGACCCCGGGTCGTACAACCCACTCATCGCGTACACCGAGCTGTACAGGTCCGGATGTTTGGACGCCAGGTTTACCGCCCCGTACGCACCGGAGCTCAACCCGGTGACCCCGGTGGTGCCGCGCCCTCCGTCGGGCACATCGAAGCCGTCCTCGAGGAAGGCCGGCAGTTCTTCGGCGAGGAAGGTCTCGTACTTCACCTCGTCCTGCCCTTCCCAGTCCAGCGACCAGGTGAAACCGTCCATCGAGGGGAAGACGAAGGTGTAGTCCTCCTCGGCGAGGTGGTCCAGGGCGCCCGCCCCGGTCACCCACGTGTTCACCGAGGTAGAGTTCGCCCCGTCGATGAACTGCGCGACCTTCGGGTTGTCCTCGCTCAGCGCCGGACGCACGATCACCGGCACGTCCCGGCCCATCGCCTCGGAATGCACCTCGCAGCGGTAGGCGTCGGTGGAGCCGAAGTCCGCACACTCGGACGGCAGGACGTCCGGCGTCGCGTCCTGCGTGCTGTCCTGTGCTGCGACGGTCGGCGCTGCCAGCACCGACAGCGCCGTTGCCGTGGCTGCCGCCGCTGCCGTCGCCGTCACCCTGGTCATCAGGACGCCGGACGCTGCGCTGCTCCCCCGCCTCATGACGATGCCCCCGGCGCGCTCGACACGCTGGAGCCGCTGGTGCTGCCGGAGCCCGAACCGCCGGTGCCCGGCGCACCATCGCCGTCCATATTGTCGAAGAAGCGATCAGCCGCCCCACCGTCGAGTGCCGCGCGGATCCAGGTGTCCCAGTCGTGCGCGCCGATGATGTCGTACTCGTAGTGGAAGTTGGACTTGCCCAGCAGCGTCGTGCGCGCCTGCATCTCCCGCGTGAAGACCATGGAACCGAACTCGTACGGGCCACCCTCGGTGACCACCGCCACCGGGTCGGGCCCGAGGTTGTTGACGTTCGGGATGCCGCTGGCCGCGTTGACCAGCACCGGCATGTCCATGGCGCCCAGTCGCAACGACGGGTTGTTCTCCGCCACCGACTCCTCGGAGTCCCACGGGCTCACCCCGTACTCGCTGCGCTCGGTGGAGGTGTTGTCCACGACGAAACGCTGCAGCGGCATGCCCGGGTCGTAGAGGCCACTGAGTGCCCAGACGGCGTTGTAGTTCTCCGGGTTCTTCGCCGCGATGTTCATCGCGCCGTACGCCCCGGAGCTCAACCCGGCGATGCCGGTGGTGCCGCGGCCGCCGTCGGGGATGTCGAAGGTGGACTCCAGCCAGTCGGGCAGCTCCTCGGAGATGAAGGTGTCGAACTGGACCTTCTTTTCGGTGTCCTCGCTATCGAAATCCTGGGTCCATGTCCAGGAATCCATCACGGGGAAGACCAGGGTCTTGTCCTCATCGGGGAACTCGTCGTGCATCTTGATGGTGCTCAGCCAGCCGTTGGAGCCGCTGTTGTTCGCCCCGTCGAGGAAGGTGGCGACGTCCGGATTATTCTCCGTCAGCGACGGTCGGACGAGGACGGCGATATCGCGGTCCATCGCCTCGGAGTAGGCGGTGCAGCGTACCGCGTCGGTGGCGCCGATCTGTTCACAACCGTCCGGGCTGATGCGGGGGTCGGCGGTGGCGGACGGGGCAAGGACGCCCACGGTGATCAGTGAGCTGACCACGGCAGTGGCTACGGCCAGCGCAGTCGTCGGGATGGCGGCAGAGAGTCTGGGGGACCTGCGGGACCTGGAGGACCTGCGGGAGAGAATTGTCATGGTGTGGTTCCTGTGAGGGGTGGAAATGACAGGGCGTGAGGGATACCTCCACCCGACCATACGGGGCTTCACATGTGACGCAACCACATCAACCACTTCCCTCCCAGATCGCGGATACGGAGAAATTTGCACAACTTCCACAGAAAGCCCCCCGGGTGATGCAGATAACAATATTGTATTCACACATGAAGAGAATGCGCCTTCACCGGTCACCCCTCGCCACCGTTCTCGCCGCCTCCGTCGCCGTCGCCGGCCTCACCGTCCCCGCAGCCAATGCCTGGACCATCCCTGACGAGATCGCCGATCTCGCCCCCGACCCGATCAGCACCTCCGACATCACCGGCATCGGGGCCCCCATCCCCGGTCTCGAGCCCGACCCCGACTCCGGTGAACTCAGCACCCAGACCCAGGTCGTCGGCGGCCTGTGGGACACCCTGCGCCCCCTGATCTCACATCAGAACGTCAACGACGACCCTGCCTTCTACACCGCCCCCGAGGGCACTGACCTGCAGAACACCGCACCGGGTACCGTCTTGCGGGAGCGGACGATCGACTACCACGTCGCCACCATCCCCACCCCGGTGAAGGTCACCCAGATCCTGTACACCACCACCAATGTGCTCGGGAACATCGAGCCGAACGTCACCTCCGTGATCCACCCGCCCGGCGGCTCCGACGGCAACGTCATCTCCTACCAGTCGATCTACGACTCCTCGAACCCCGCCGACAATCCGTCCCGCGCCATCGCCGGAAACCTCGAACTCGGCGGTCTGCTCCCCGCCGCGGAAACCGCCATCATCGCCCCCGCGCTGCTCGCCGGCCACCCGGTCATCCTCGCCGACACCGAGGGCGCGGACGCCAACTTCGCCGCCGGTCCCGCCTACGGCTACGCCACCCTCGACTCGCTGCGGGTGGCCCGCACCGCGAAGTCCTCACCGGTCAAGGAATCCGACAACATCGGACTGCTGGGCTACTCCGGCGGCTCCATCGCCTCGAACTGGGCGGCGGTGATGCTCAAGGACTACGCCCCCGAGATCGAGGACAGCATCGTCGGCGTGGCCCAGGGTGGCATGCTGATCAACCCGATCAACAACCTGGAGTACGCCGGCGACGGCATCCTGTGGTCCGGCGTGGTCGGCCTGGCGCTCGCCGCCTTGGTCGAGGCCTACGAGCTCGACGTCGACGAGTACCTCACCGAGTACGGCAAGAAGGCCCTCGACGACATGTCGCAGCTGTCCATCGTCGAGTCAATGGCCCGATACCCGGGCCTGACCTGGTCGCAGATCTTCAAGCCGGAGTACCCCACCCCGGACGACGTGCCCGCGGTCAAGAAGGTCATCGACGACATCAACGTGGGCAACTGGGACAGCCCGACCGTCCCGATGTTCATCTTCCAGGGCGCGGCCGGCTTCGTCGAAGGCACGCCGGCCCACGCCGAGCACGGCCCGGGCGACGGCATCATGGTCACCCGCGACGTCCGCACCGTGGTGCGCGACTACTGCGAGGCCGGCGCGCAGATCGAGTACCGCGAGTACCCGTTCGCCAGCCACGTCATGGCCGGTGCCCCCTGGGCCATCGAGGGCTACCTGTGGCTGGAGGGACGCTTCAACGGCCAGCCCGCGACGAACAACTGCTCCACCGTGCCGGTAGGTAATGAGTTGTAGGACGCACGGACGCCGGGGCGTCCTGACGCACGGAACCCTTTACGCGACCGGAACAAGTACATATACTCGCAGACGTTGCGAATCGGCCTCTCCCACGTTGCCGCCGCAGCGAGAGACAACTTGCCCCTCATGTTGAAAGGATCCTTTTCCATGCGTAACACCCGCGCCCGCTTCTCCCGCGTCGGCATCGCCGCTGTCGCCCTCGCCCCCGCCCTGGCCTTCGCCCCGGTCGCCGGTGCCGACGAGGCCGAGTCCTCCGCACCATCGAGCTCCGAGGACGCTGCGTCCAGCCTGCCGGGTTCCGGGGCTGAGGATGCCGGGGCCACCGACAACGGCAACGAGAACGACGCCCCCGAGAACGGTGACGACAACGACGGTGAGGATGCCGCCGGCTCGGTCGAGGGCTCCTTGCCCGAGGACATCGACACCGATGAGCTCGCCTCCTCCGTCGCCGACACCGACTGGACCCGCGTCGCCAAGGTCATCGCCTCGCTGGCCACCGGCAACGTCTCCATCGACACCATCCTGGACATCATCGCGCTGTCCAACGACGGTGACGCCACCGTCGGCGATGTCATCGGCTCGGTCACCGACGTCGTCGGCGGCAGCTCCGACGAGGGCGAGGACGGCGAGGACGTCGAGAACGGCGACGACAGTGACGACGCCGACTCCGAGGCTCCCAGCGAGGACGCTGCGGAGTAACTCACCCGGGTTGCCCTCCGGGTAACCCAGCAACCGAGCAACCACAATCGATCGAGAATCCCGCGAACGCGCGAACAGGTCCCGGGATTCTCGATCGTTTGTGGTTGTCGGGGGTTGATGGTTCACACTGTTTGTCCACTACGAGCGTGTGGCACACCTATGGTGCTGGCGGCGGGCAAAGTGCCCCCCCCACGCGTCCTACGCCGCCGTGCCGTCCTCCATCACCAGCGGCACCCAGGAGGCGATCTTCCCGGTCGACGGGTCGAGCAGCATCTCCACCTCCGCCGGCTCCCCACCATCAGCAGAGGTGACGAAGACCGACGGGGTCGCGACCTCACCGGCCCGCTCCTCCAGGACCCCGAAGTTTACCGCGAAGGCCGCATTACCCTCGTCGATGACCTCACCGGAGCGGATCGCCTCGACCGTGTCGGCATCCACGCCGTGCTCCTCGGCCAGGTCCGCGAAATCGGCGAAGTCCCACTGCTGTGCCACCGTGGACCGCTCGAGGAGCGCCTTGTCGTGCAACGCCAGGAATGCCTCCGCGTTACCCGTCTCCGCCACGGCGATCGCCGCCGAACCCGCCCGGGTGGACGACCCGACGTCCTGCGGATCGAAGCGACCGTCGGAATCACCGTCCAGGAAGTTGAGGACGTGGAGCTGCACCACGACGCTGCCCTCGGCCAGGGCGTCCGACAAGTCCTCGTGGCTGGATGCCGCCAGGTCAGCACAGTACGGACAGCTGAAGTCCAGGAAGATGTCGACCACCGGAGCATCCGCGGCGGTGTCCTCGCCCTGCAGGGTCACCACGCCACCTGCGTAGCTGACCTCTGCCGACACATCGCCGTATGCTCCCGTGCCAGAGTCAGAGCCCGAATCATCGTCGTCCGAGAACAACGACGACACCGGGCCGACGGAGTTCTCGTACGAGTCCACCACGTAGACACCCAACACGGCGATCGCCACGCCCAGCGCCGCCACCACGGCGGCAATCGTCCAGATCACGGTCTTGCCCGGCCCCTGCTGCCCCGGTTCCGGTGCGCCGGGGACCATGGCAGAACCGTAGCCGGACGGATCGACGTGATCAGCGGGACCGGCGGGATTGGCGGGATTGGCGCCATCGACGGAGCTATAGGGACCGTGGGGACCGTCATGGTTGCTCATAGGTAGTCATCGTAGGGGCTGTGGTGTCACCGTCCCCACTTTCACTCGACTACCTAATGTACTTAGGATTCCGAAACCCTATTAAAGTAACTGCACGTCCTCTACACTCAGGGGCGTTGCCGGACGACTCCGGCGGCACGCACGATCTCTTTCCCCCTCACACACGAAGGAATCCCCATGCGTACCACTCGCACCCGTTTCTCCCGCGTCGGCATCGCCGCCCTCGCCATCGCCCCCGCCCTCGCCTTCGCCCCGGCCGCCGTCGCTGACGAGGCCGAGGGTTCCACCCCCGAGCTGCCCGGCAGCGAAGAAGGCACCGAAGGCTCCGGCGATGACGTCAACCTCGAGGACATCGCCTCCTCCCTCGCCGACGCCGACCTGGAGCGCATCGCCGGTGTCGCCGTCAGTCTGTCATCCGGGGACGTCAGCCTGAGCACCGCGCTCGACGTCATCGACCTGATCAACGGCGGTGACCAGACCATCGGTGAGGTCATCGGCTCCGTCGCCGGGGTCGTCGGCATCGACGCCGGTTCCGCCGAGGCCCTGGGCTCCCAGGTCTCCTCCGTGACCGGTGGGTCCTCCGAGGGTTCCTCCACCAGCGGTTCCTAGCCTGGCGGTTCCTAGCCTGGCGGTTCCTAGTTCAACGTCACTCCCGCTCCCGGGTGGTCTGAGAGGTCAGATACCACCCGGGAGCGGGAGTGTCGTTACAGGACCGTCAGAAGTGACGTCCCACGTGCGCCTCCTCGCGCATGGTCTTCACCATGTGCGGGTAGTGCAGCTCGAAGGCAGGACGCTCGGAGCGGATCCGCGGCATCGAGGTGAAGTTGTGCCGCGGCGGCGGGCAGCTGGTGGCCCACTCCAGCGAGTTTCCGTAACCCCACGGATCATCGACCGTCACGACCTCACCGTAGCGCCAGGACCGGAAGATGTTCCACACGAACGGCAGTACCGAGATCCCCAGGATCAGCGCACCGACCGTGGACACCTGGTTCAGGATGGTGAACCCGTCCTGGTCCAGGTAGTCGGCGTAGCGGCGCGGCATACCCATGTTGCCCAACCAGTGCTGCACCAGGAACGTCACGTGGAAGCCGATGAACGTCAGCCAGAAGTGCCACTTGCCGAGGCGGTCGTCGAGCATGCGTCCCGTCATCTTCGGGAACCAGAAGTACACGCCGGCGAAGGAGGCGAAGGCCACCGTGCCGTACAGCGTGTAGTGGAAGTGCGCGACCACGAAGTAGGTGTCCGAGAGGTGGAAGTCCAACGCCGGGGACGCCAGCATGACACCGGTCAGACCACCGAAGAGGAAGGTGGCGAAGAAGCCGATGGCGAAGACCATGGGGGTCTCGAAAGTGATTCGACCCTTCCACATCGTTCCCAACCAGTTGAAGAACTTCATACCCGTCGGCACGGCGATGAGGAAGGTCATGAAGCTGAAGAACGGCAGCAGGACCGCGCCGGTGACGAACATGTGGTGGGCCCACACCGCCATCGACAGTGCCGCGATCGACAGCGTGGCGAAGATCAGGCCGATGTAACCGAACACCGGCTTGCGGGAGAACACCGGCAGGATCTCTGAGATGATGCCGAAGAACGGCAGTGCCAGGACGTACACCTCGGGGTGGCCGAAGAACCAGAACAGGTGCTGCCACAGGATCGCGCCGCCGTTACCTGCGTCGTAGATGTGGCCGCCCAGCAGCCGGTCGTAGAGCACACCGAGGGCGGCGGCAGTGAGCAGCGGGAAGATCAGCAGTGCCAGCAGCGAGGTCGTCATCACGCCCCAGGTGAAGATAGGCATGCGGAACATCGTCATGCCCGGTGCGCGCAGACACAGCACCGTGGTGAGCATGTTGATCGCCGAGGCGATGGTTCCCACACCGGTCATGCCGACGCCGATGATCCACAGGTGCGATCCGACACCGGGGGAGTTCACCGCATCCGCCAGCGGCATGTACATCGTCCAGCCGAAGTCGGCGGCGCCACCGGGGGTCATGAACCCGGACAGCATCACGATTCCGCCGAAGGTGGTGATCCAGAATCCGAAGGCGTTGAGTCGCGGGAAGGCGACGTCCGGCGCACCGATCTGCAGCGGCAGGATGTAGTTGGCGAACCCCCACACGATGGGCGTGCCGAACAGCAGCAGCATCACGGTGCCGTGCATGGTGAACAGCTGGTTGAACTGCTCATTCGACAGGAACTGCAGTCCGGGGTGGAACAGCTCGGCACGCATCAGCAGCGCCATGAGTCCACCGATCGCGAAGAACGTGAACGCGGTGACGATGTACATGATGCCGAGCTGTTTGTGGTCCGTGGTGGTCAGCATGGCCAGGGCGTGGCCGCCCTTCGCAGACTTCCCTCCATGCGGGGCAGGACGTCCCGCCGCGGTCTCGACGACGGGGGCTGTGCCACTGCCCTCCTGCGGTGCCAGCGCTGTCATTGTTGCTCTACCTCTCTCGATGGTCGACCCGGAGTCACCGGTTCTCCACTGAGGCTATGAGGGGTGCGTCTGAGCAGGTAGAGGGCTTCAGTTTATGGGGTTATGCGCGGATTCTATGACCCGGGCGAGCTGCTCGAAATAGGACGCGTCGACGGATGCGGGGTCCCAGATCATCTCGTTGAATATCTCGGCGTAGGTGCCGTCCTCCCGCTCGATGCGACGCACCGTGAGCCCCTGTGGGACGTTGCGCTCGGGCAGAACCACAGACCCCATCCCCTTGTTCACCCAGCCGACGAGGGTGCTGCAGTTCGACACCTCCACCTCGGAGTGGTTGACCGTCTCCCCCGCCTCGGCCATGAGGTTCTCGACGCTGCGGGTGATGCCGCAGCCGTTGCGGGACAGGATGAGTTCGTGCCCGGCGAGCTCGTCGACGGTGATCGGGGTGCCGACCTGTGCGTCGGACGCATTGGCCGCACCCGGCGCGTCCTGCCCACCCGGCGTCTCCGTCTCCTCCGGCTCAACGAGGACCAGGTAGTCCGAGTCGAGGAGATGGTGGCTGTACCCGGGCAGCAGGCCGAGCGCCGGCACGATGACCGTGTCGAGCATCCCGTTCTGCAGGTACTCCTCCAGCTGGTCGAGTTCGGTCTCCAGCAGAGTGGCGTCGCGGCCACCGGTGAGCGCGTCGGGGCCGTAGATCGAGTCACGCAAGGTGCTGAGCATCGCCTTCTCGATCTGCGGGGACGTACCCACCCGCACCGTCCCGCGCCCCTGGGTGGTGAACGACTCCGCCTCGGTCTCGATCCGGTTCAGGGACCGGACCGTCTCCTGGATGCGCGGCAGGATCACCTCACCGAAGGCGGAGGGCGCGGTGCCCCGCGGGTTGCGCAGGAACAGCCGGCCCCCGAGGTGGTCCTCCAGTTTTGCGATGCTGGTGGACAGGGCGGGTTGGGTCACCCCGAACCGCCGGGCGGCGGCACTGAAGGAGCCGACATCGGCGACGGCGTCGGCGTAGCGTAAGGCTTCCAGGGTCAGTCGTCCATTCATGATGCTTCTATTATAGGACGCTGACCTGCTTAACTACCTGCGCGCCATAACTATCGCAAATATCCTCTTAGTGCGGTGAATGGCGGGCGCGTGCTCCAACCCGTGTCGGATGTCTCCGACACCGCGCCGACACTGCCCCGTCGCCGCGCCGTCGCCACACCGTCGCCGCGCCCTCACTAGACTGGTCGACATCATGAACGCCTCGGGTATTGCAGCGTCCTCCCCCTACGACCAGCCGTGGCTGAGCCTCGACGAGCAGGTCGACCACCTCGCCGCGCGCGGACTCGAGTTCGACTCCCGTGAGGACGCCACCGCCGCCCTCACCCGCATCGGCTACTTCCGACTCACCGGCTACCTGCGCCCCTTCCTGCGGCACCGTCCTGACACCCCGGAGGACGACACCTACATCCCCGGCACCTCACTGGACTACATCCTGCGCCTGGTCGACGCCGACCGTCGGCTGCGCCAGATCATCCTCGACGGGGTGGACCGCATCGAGGTCAGCCTGCGTATGCGACTGGGCCACACCCTCGGCGAGGTCGACCCCTTCGCCCACCTCAATGCCGCCACCTTCGACCCCACCTTCGTGCGTCGCTACAAGTACGCCCGCTGGCTGGCCGGGGTGTCCGAGAACCACCTACGCTCCGGGGAACAGTTCGTCCGGACCTACGCGGAGAAATACGACGGCGACCTACCGATCTGGGCGCTGGTGGAGTTGCTGGGACTCGGACAGCTGGCCACGATGTACGACGGTCTGCGCGACGACCTCGCCACCCCGATCGCCAACGACCTCGGCGTGCCCGACCGGGATCTGCTGCGCAGCTGGCTGGCGGCGATCAACGACATCCGCAACGCCGCGGCGCACCACGTCCGACTGTTCAACCGGTACCTGGTGATCGCTCCGATGCGCCCGCGCAACGGGAGTGTTCCCGCACTGGCGCACCTGGCCGAGCACCCGGGGGCCGAGGGCCATCCGACCGGGGGTTTCCGGATCTACAATGTCGCCGCGGTGATCGCCTACCTCACCCGGCAGATCGACCCGCAGTCGACGTGGACGTCCGACATGTCCGGCTTCGTCGCGTCGTTCCCCCGCCACCGGCTGCTCGGGGCGGATTCGATGGGCTTCTTTGACGGCTGGATGTTCGAGGAGATCTGGCGGGGTTAGGTTCTTCGCCCGTACGGATAACGGCCCTTGCGGATCGTTGCAGGTGAACCTAGCCACTACGCCTGGTCAGTGGGGCGGATCATGATGGTGTCGACATCCATGTGTGCCGGACGCCCCGCCACCCAGCGGATGGTCTCGGCAATGTCCTCCGCCACCAGGTTGAGGTTGTCGGCGTAGACCGCATCGGCCTTCTCCGCGTCGCCCTTGAACCGGTTGAGGCTGAAGTCCGTGGCGACCCGGCCCGGGTCGATCTGGCACACACGCACGCCCTTCTCGGCGAACTCCATCCGCATCACGTCGGTCATGGCTGTCTCGCCGAACTTCGCGGCGTTGTAACCTGCCCCGCCGCGGTAGGCACCGCGTCCTGCGATGGAGACGACGTTGATCACCTGCGGCGCATCCGTCCTGGTCAGCTCGCCGAACAAAGCCTGGGTGACCTGCAGGGTACCGATCACGTTCGCCTCGTACATCCAGCGCCAGTCCTCGACATCGCCGTCGAGCACCGAGTCGAACCCGCGGGCGCCACCAGCATTGTTGACCACCAGGTCCACCCCGCCGAGGTCGTGGACAGTCGCGGCCAGGGCGTCCACGCTCGTCCGGTCGGTGACGTCGACCTGCACCACGTGGGACGTGGCGTCCGGCGCCTCGGCGGCGATGCGTCCCGCGACGGCCTCGAGCTTTTCCGGACGCCGTGCGGCGAGGACGACGTCCCACCCATCGGCCGCCAACGCGACTGCGGTGGCCTCACCGATGCCGGCGGACGCACCGGTGACCACCGCGAGGCGGCGGGAACTGCTGGCACCATTGGAGCTGCTGGGACTGGTGTTCTGTGCGGAGGGTTCAGTCATGCGATCCAGGGTAGCGAGTTGTGGCTGGCGAGTCGCGGGTCAGCTCACGGTGGTCGGATGTCTGGGGCCGAGCTGGGGCGACGCCGGGGTGACGTGGGCGCACAGTGGACATGGGTCTGACATGGCGTGGTGGGTGTGGCGTGGTGGGTGTGGCGTGATGGGTGTGGCGTGGTGGGCGTGGCGTGGAAGGTGCCCGCAAAGCAGTCCGGTGAACCTCGCCACCGGTATAGGATCACGGGTATGAAGCTGCCGAAGTCACTCAACATCCCCGTCACCCGTGCGCAGATCGACCGCCCGGTGATGGCGGCAAAGGTGATCCGGAAACTCACCATTTCCAGCGGCAAGTCGAAGAGCTCGGAGGGCGCTGGTGCCGGGACCGGGAATGGGGGCACTGCTGCGGATGCCGCGGATGCTGCCTCGGCCGGCGCCGCCGCGTCCGACACCGCACCTCAAGCGGCCCCCACCCGCGAGACCCTGACCCGAACCAACGGCATCGATGCCGCGAAAGTCGCCGCCGGAGTCCCCACCGACCACTGAGCCTCGCGCCGCCTGCACTCTCACTCCCGCTCCCGGGTGGTCTGGAGGGGTCAGAACCACCCGGGAGCGGGAGTGAGCTTCAGGGATGATGGTCAGAAGGGAATGAACCGGGCCCGGGTGCGAAGCCCACAGCCAGGAGCAGGCGCGCACCCACGCTCGAGACCGAACGCGCACCCACGCCCGAGACCGAACGTGCACCCTACGGTCGGGGCACGATGTAGCGTCCCGCACCCGGGACGACCTCGACCTCCATCGGCAACGGCGCGAAGCAGTCACCGTCGGCGTACCCGTTGATCGGCCTGCCACCCCGGCCACCCATGCCGGCCCGGTCGGTCATCTCGATGCGCACCTTCCTCGCCCGGTAGGTGTTCACACCCTCTTCCTCGACGAAGCTGCCGTCGAAGATCTTGATGAACTTGGACGCCGCCTTCACCCGGCCCATGCGCTCCAGCACGGTGATGTCGAGGATGCCGTCGTGGTGGTCGGCATCCGGGCAGATCAGCATGCCCCCGCCGTAGCTCTTGGTGTTGCCCATCGCCACCAGCGTCATGTTCTCGTCGATGACCTGTTCCTCCGGAGTCCCCGGGTCCAGAACCAGGCGGGTGGGGATGGAATGGAAGTTGAGGAACTCGGCGACGATGGCGATGTTGTAGCGCATCTGGCCCTTCGGCCAGGAGATCCGGTTCGTCCGGTCGGAGACCAGCGAGTCGAACCCGGCGCAGGCGATGGTGCCGAACCAGTGCTCGTCACCGTCATCATTGCGCATGATGCCCAGGTCGGTGGTGGTGGTGAAACCGTTGGCGACGATATCCGCCGCCCGGCGCGGGTGGGTCGGGATGCCGTACTCGCGGGCGTGGTCGTTACCGGTGCCGGCCGGGACGATGCCCAGCGGCACCCCAGACCCGGCCTGCTCCTGCAGCGCCAGGTTGATCAGGCCGTCCCCACCACACACGACGAGGGCGTCGATGCCGTCCTCGGCGACCATGCGTGCGGCCAGCTCGCGGGCACCGTCGGGTGAGGCCCCCTGGAGACTGACCACGTCGATGCCGCGGTCGGCGAAGCGGTCGCGGGCGATCTCGGCGGCCAGTGCCGCGCCACCCTTGCCGGCGTGCGGGTTGGTCAGCAGGGCGAGACGCGTGATGTCGACATGTCCGACGTCGTAGGGGGACCCGGGGGCGTCGGGGGAGCTCGGGGAGTTGAGGGGGTCGGACGCTCCGTTGGCTGCGGCGTTCATGAGGTGACCCCTGTTCCGCTCGCTCCACCGGCATTACCCGCCCCGCCTGCACCTTCACCGACGGCAGCACCGGCAGCACCTCCCGCGCCAGAACCACCGGCACCGACACCGGCGTCCACCAACGTGCCAGGGTTCATGATCCCCGCCGGATCCAGCCGGTTCTTCACGGCACGCAGGATCTCCAGGCCCAACTCGCCGATCTCGGCACCCATGAACGGCTGGTGGTCCTTGCCCACCGCATGGTGGTGGGTGACCGTACCACCGTTCTCGGTCAGCGCCCGGGTCACCGCGGTCTTCGCGGCGCGCCACTGTGCCACCGCGTCCCCCTTCTGTGCGGCGACGATGGTGAAGTACAGCGAGCATCCCTCGGCATAGACGTGGGAGATGTGGCACATGATCAGTGCCATGGTTCCCGAGTCGTTCAACGAGGACGCCAGGGCGTCACCCACCGCCTTCTTCAACCGCGGGACGTTCGACCAGTCGGTCGCGGTCTCCAGGGTCTCGCACAACGCTCCGGCGTCCAGCAGTGAGTCGCGAAGCACCGGAGCATTGAACCGTCCCTGCTCCCAGTGCCGGGCGGGGTCCTCACCCACGCTGCGCGCCCCCATCGACAGCAGCAGGTCGCGGGTCTCCTTGTGGCGGGACGCGGTGTGCTCGGGTGTGCCCTCGTACATGGTGATGCACATGCAGCCGGGTGGGGACTTCGTCTCACCCGCCTTGTCACCGGACGACAGGTTCACCGAGGACTCGATCTCGTCCGACAGCCGGATCACCGTCGGCCCGGTACCGGTCTGTGTCACCGCGCGCAGCGCCGCGACGCCGCTCGGGAAGTCCTTGAAGGTGAAGGCCTCGTAGCGCTTGACCTGCGGGACGGGGTGCACCCGGAGCCGCACCCGGGTGACGACACCGAAGGCACCCTCCGAGCCCATGATCAGTTCGCGCAGGTCAGGGCCGGCGGCCGATGCCGGGGAGGCCTGGCCGACGGTCATCGTGCCGGACGGGGTGACCAGGGTCATCTCGCGGACCATGTCATCGAAGCGTCCGTACCCGGCGGAGTTCTGGCCGGATGACCTGGTCACCGCATATCCGCCGATGGTGGCGTAGGGGAAGGACTGCGGGTAGTGACCGATCTGTAGCCCGTGCTCGGCGAGCAGCAGCTCGGCGGCGGGACCGGTCAGCCCGGCGCCGAGGGTCGCCAGCCCGGATTCGGCGTCGACGTCGGTGAGCTTGTCGAAGCGGGCGAGGTCGAGACTGACCACGGCGCGGAAGGTGCGGGAGCCGTCGGAGTCCGACGGGGTGAGCCCACCGACCACGGATGTCCCGCCACCGAAGGGCACCACGGCGATACCGTGCGCGGTGCAGTAACGCAGCACCTTGGCGACCTGCTCCTCGGACGCCGGGGCGAGCACGGCGTCCGGGGCGTTGATGACGTGCCCGGTGCCGGAGTTGTCAGAGGCGTGCCGCCATTCCAACAGGTCGAGGGAGGACTTTCCGCGGGACCGGGGGGCGCGCTGGGCATCATCGGTGGTCACGTGGGCTTCGCCGATCAGCCCGCCGAAGGTGGTCAGGTCCTGCTCGGTGAGGCGCACGGGCGTCAGCCGGGCGTCCGACACGGGGACGTCCATTGCCGCGGTGGCACCGGGGTCGGCGACGACGCCCATGAGCTTCTTCAACAGGCCGGCGGTCGAGGGGCCCAGGGGCTTCGCCTCGTCGACGGTCCCCCAGAGATTGAACTTCATCGGTGGCAGCGCCACGCCGGTGTCTTTGCTCATGTCCATGAGCCTAATCCCGGTGGCCGGGGAGGGGATCGAAACCGGCGAGAACGTGGCGGAACGGTGCACGGTGCCCACCCTGGTGGTGGGCAGGGGGAATGTCACACAGAGTCCCTCCCCCACCTGTCGTCGACCGCATAAGCTCGACACCATGACCTATTTCGATGCCGAGGCCACCCGGCTCAGCCCCGCCCGCCGCGCCCGTCTCCTCGACTCCCTGCGCCGTCAGATCGACTTCTCCGACAGCCCCACCCATGTCGACCTCGTCGTCATCGGCGCCGGTGTCACCGGCGCCGGCATCGCCGTGGACGCCGCGACCCGCGGGCTGGACGTCCTGCTCATCGACGCCCACGACATCGCCTTCGGCACCTCCCGCTGGTCCTCCAAACTGGCCCACGGCGGGCTGCGCTACCTGGCGAGCGGAAACGTCGGCATCGCCCGCCGGTCCGCCCGCGAACGCGGAATCCTCATGGAGACCACCGCCCCGCACCTGACCCGCGCGGTCCCGCAGGTCGTGCCCGTGCTGGACCGCTTCACCCGCATGCAGCGGACCATTCCGCGACTCGGCTTCCTCGCCGGCGACGCCCTGCGCGTTGCCGCGGCGACGAAGTCGACCACCCTGCCGTTCTCCCGCACCGTCGGGAAAAAGACCGTCGCCGAACTGTGCCCGGCGGTGGACACCAGCGACCTGCGCTTCGGGTACGTCAACTACGACGGCCAGCTCATCGACGACGCCCGCCTGGTCACCGCCCTGGTCCGCACCGCCGCCGGCTACGGTGCGCAGGTGCTCACCCACTGCCGTGCCGTGGAGGCGAGCGGCAACCAGGTCGTACTTCAGGACGAACTGGCTGGCGGCGGACAGTTCGCGGTCACCGCCGGTGCGGTGGTCAACGCCACCGGGGTGTGGGCCGGGCAGCTCGACCCGCAGGTCACCGTTCGCCCCTCGCGCGGGACGCACCTGGTCGTCAACGCGGACAAGGTCGGCAACCCGAGCGGTGCGCTGACTGTCCCGGTGCCCGGCCACAACAGCCGGTTCTGCTTCATCCTCCCGGAGCAGCTGGGACGCTGCTACATCGGCATCACCGACGAAGACCTGGGCTCCGACACCATCCCGGACGTCCCGGAGGTGCCGCAGGACGACATCGACTGGATTCTGGACGTGGTCAACCAGGCACTGGCCACCGACCTGACCGCCGAGGACGTCGACGGGGCGTTCGCCGGGCTGCGTCCGCTGGTGCAGTTCAACGAGAAGCCCCACCGCGGTAGGCGCGGCGACACCGGCGGCAGTGACGGCACCGACGGTACTGCCGGGGCATCCACCCCCACCGCGGACCTGTCCCGCGAGCACGTGATCCTCACCGGCGACGGCGACAACGCCTCCCTGGTCACCGTCACCGGCGGCAAGCTCACCGAGTACCGGTTGATGGCGGAGCAGACCGTGGACATCGTCGCGGACATCCTGCGCACGATCGGGGAGACCCCGGGGCCGTGCGTCACCGCCACCACCGCTCTCGTCGGGGCACCGGGGGCACCCGGGGTCGAGTACGTGCACCCCAGCGACCTGGCGGGACTGCCGAAGTCCCTGGTGGAACGCTTCGGCCATGAGGCACCGGCGGTGTTGCGGACCTGCCCGGTGGAGCGTCCGCTGGAGCCGGTGGCCCCGGGGATCGACACGGTCCGTGCCGAGTTCGCCTTCCATGTCACCCACGAGGGTGCGGCGACGGTGGAGGACCTCATCGACCGACGTTCCCGGATCGGGTTGATCGACGCCGACCGAGCAGCGGCCCTCCCAGCTGCGCAGGAGATCATCGACACGCTCGTCTGAGAGATTCTGCCGAGACACCGCCGGAGAACATCACCCGGGTATCGGCGCACTGCTGGAAATGGCCGGTGGGTGCGGCCTCACGGTGGCAGGTCGTACCGCTACGGTTGAGCAGACACGTCCTGGAACGTGTTGACGTCCACGACGACCCGACCTCGCACCTTGCCGTCCAGGAGCCGGTCGGCGGTGGTGATGGCCTCGTCCAGACCGATCTCAGTGGTGATCATGTCCAGCTTCGCCGGATCCAGGTCCTGGCCCAACCGATGCCATGCCTCCAGACGGTCCTCGATCGGGCACATCACGCTGTCGACACCGGCCAAGGTCACACCCCGGAGGATGAACGGGGCAACCGACGCAGGTAGGTCCATCCCTGCCGCCAGTCCGCAGGCGGTCACCACACCGCGGTACTTCGTGCCGGCCAGAATATTGGCCAAGGTGTGACTGCCGGCGACATCAACGGCGCCGGCCCACCGGGCCTTCTGCAGGGGTTTGCCCGCGTCAGAGAAGTCAGCCCGGTCGAGGATCTCGGATGCCCCGAGATCCTTCAGGTACTGGTTCTCGTCGGAGCGCCCGGTGATCGCCACCACGGTGTAGCCCAGCTTCGCCAACAGAGCCACCGCCACACTGCCGACTCCGCCGGATGCGCCGGTCACCGCAATTTCCCCCTGGTCCGGCGTGACACCGTGGCGTTCCAGGGCCATCACGCACAGCATGGCTGTGTAGCCGGCGGTGCCGATGGACATTGCCTGGGCCGGGGAGAAATTGTCCGGTAACGGCACCAGCCAGTTCCCGTTGACCCGGGCCTTCTGTGCCAGTCCTCCCCAGTGGCCCTCCCCCACACCCCAGCCATTGAGGATCACCCAGTCGCCCTCCGAATAGTCCGCAGCACCGTCCGAGTGTTCGCTGTGTTCAACCTGCCCGACGAAGTCGATGCCGGGAACCATCGGGAAGTCGCGCACGATCTTGCCGTTGCCGGTGATCGCCAGGGCATCCTTGTAGTTCATGCCCGAGTGGCTGACCCGCACTGTCACGTCGCCCTCGGGAAGCTGCTGTTCGTCGAGCTCGGTGAGGCGCACCCGGTAGCCGTTGTCGTCATTGTCGATCAGTACACCTGTGAACACCGGAGATGCTCCTTACTTGTCGAGGAAAGCGTTCGTGCACCAATATTAGACCGATCGTCTCTGAAAATCGACCGGGTTGCTTCATGTCGGAAACTACTTCGGAGATATCCCCAGGCCCGTGACGTAGAATCGCCGGAACGTCCGCAGCGGCTCGGCACTGCGATGGAGCTTGGCGTGGAGGACGGCTCCCTCCCACCCGATCCAGAACGCCTCAGCAGACTGCCGGCAGTCGACCCAGGCGGGGATCTCACCGTTGGCCTTCCCCGTCGTCAGGCAGGCGGCGACTCGTTCGCGCCAACCGTCGAGCACGCCGATGATCTGGGCGCGGTACGCCTCGGGAAGTGCATTCATCTCCTGGCCCAGGTTTCCGATCACACAGCCGCGTCGGAAGGAGTGTCGTTGCATACCCTCTTCGGCATCGACGCAGAAAGCGGTGATGCGTTCCACCGCGGGGACGGCCGCATCGCTGAGGTGCCGGTCGATCTTGCGGGTGAAGTATCGGTCGTATTCTGCGATGACGTCAGCCCCGAATGCCTCCTTACTTCCGAAGTAGTTGTAGAAAGATCCTTTCGGCACCCCGACAGTGGACAGAATCTCGTCGATACCGGTCGCGCAGTAGCCCTTCTCGGTCAGCGCGACCACGCCGGCACGACACAACAGTTCTCGGGTGTCCTGGCGTGCGGCCTCTGTCTTGCGTGGTCGACCACGTTTGCGTGGGCGGGAGCTGGTGGTGGTGGTTTCAGTCATGGTCGAGACAGGCTCCATAGCTCGAGGGGCAGACAGGGGACAGACGGAGAGGATTGGCGGTCATGTCGGGAGACACCTTAGTCCAGATTCTTCACGGGACACCTCCACAGCGCGGTCAGGAACCCTGGGCAGGTCATCCGTAGCTCCCACGGTCGCGGCAGTGAGGATCCCCCAGACCGGCCTGCCGTCCGGTGACGGCGCCATCGGTTCGAGACAGGCTCACCGGGTATCGGTGAACTGTCTGTTCCCCGTCCACCATCGTCGGTGTAACCACCACACCCGCCCTACGGGTACCACCGGGATTCTCAGCGAATTGTTCTCGTGTTATGTGATCAACTCCCACACGACACGCCGGATACTCAACACCGCTCTCACCTGCGCCAGCTCGCGCTGCCGACTGGCATACTGGTCGCATGAGTCCGATCGATCCGATGTCCCTGTCCACCCCGCGCCCCTCCCCCAGGGTCTCCGGGACGTCCGGCACCCCGTCAGCACAGAGCACCAGGAACAACCAGCACACCCCAGCCACCGCCGCGACCACGACCTGGGCGTCCGTCACCGGCGCCGACCCGGAACACTCCCAGCGCTACATCGCCCGGTGGGAGGCCATCGAGGGCGGCGGCGGTGACATCGACGGCGAGGCCCGCCTGATTGACGCCATGGCCCCGCGCGGCGCCCGTATCCTCGACGCCGGTGCCGGGACCGGACGCGTCGCCGCGCACCTGTCAGCCCTCGGCCACCAGGTGTCCGCCGTGGACATCGACCCGCAGCTGGTCGCCTACGCCCGCCAGCGCTACACCGACGCTGAGGAATCCGTCGGCCTGCCGGTCGCCTGGCACACCGGTGACCTGGCCGAGGAGTCCGAGGTCCCCGCCGGCCCCTTCGACCTCATCGTCTCGGCAGGCAACGTGCTCGCCTTCATCCCGGACGCCGCCCACCGGCAAGCGCTCGGCGTGCTCGCCTCCCGCCTGGACGACGCCGGACGCCTGGTCGTGGGTTTCGGCCTGCAGCGTGGCCGCAGCCTCGATGCCTTCCGGCAGGACGCTACGGCCGCCGGACTGCAGGTCAGCCAGATGTTCGCCGGCTGGGACCTGCAGCCGTTCACCGAGTCGTCCGACTTCCTGGTGGCAGTACTGGTCCGGACGATCGGCGGCAACGAGACCGCCCAGGCAGGTGAGCGGTAATGCAGGACGACACCTTCGGCATCGCCCAGGTCGTGTTCCGGCACGACCCGACGTCCGCCCCGCAGTGGACCTACTACGGCGTCAACGCCCCCATGGCCGGCAGCGCCCAGAAGCTCTCCGAGGCGAAGTTCGCCGCCACCCGTGACCTGCAGTTCCTCTCCGGCACGGAAAAGCCGGCGATGCGCAGCTACGCCGAATGGGCCGTGGAACAGGAGACCAACCCGGAAGGGATGACGAACGGAGCCGCCTCGTCCCCGGTGCTGTACGTGCGTTCCCTGCAGGACGAGGACACCAACCAACGGCTGCACCGGCAGAACCTGGCCCAGGCCTACCTGGAGGGCATCCGGGCGACCCCGGACATCCTCACCGGCCTGCCGTCCCTGGTGCCGGGGGTGGAGGTCATCGTGCTGGTGACACTGTTCCCCGACGACCTGCTGGGCGATGCCCTGCTCAACCTCACCGAGCAGGACACCGTGATCTTCTGCCTGCCCGACGGCGATTCCCTGGGATTCCTGCCGGTCAACGGCTCGGAGGTCTGGCCGGCGGAGGGCGGCCCGGGACTGCTGGAGCGTTTCGGTCTCGACGAGTTCGCCACGGTCCGCGACCTGATGAATGCCGACGCTGCTGCCGGAGATGACGGCGAGGACGACGAGGATAACGCCGGCGCCGACGACGACTAGTCCCGTCGTGTACTACACACGTGACCCCGGTTGGCCGCTCCGTGCGGAGGGCCACCGGGGTCAGATGGTTGGCGCGGGGCCCGGGTCAGTACGGCGGGGCGTAACCCGGATCCACGTAGCCCTGGTCGGGGCCGGGGTCGACGTAGCCCTGGCCAGTACCCGGATCGACATAGCCCGGATCAACCCACCCCGGGTCCGGGGCCGGGGCGGGAGCCGGAACAGGGGCCGGAGCCGGCTCGGGGATCGGCGCCACGTTCTGGTTCGGGTCCGGGAGGACCGCCTCGTCCTCCGCGCCAGGCTTCGGCAGGACGAAGACGTCCTTCTGCATCGGAGCGTCCGGATCCTCCGGAGGCGCCTGCGCACTGCTCTCCCCCGCGTGACGCAGCTGCTCCTCCTGGGCCGCCGGATCGTACATCTGGCGGGAGATCTCCGGCGCGAGCTGCGCTGCGAACAGGTTCGTGAAGTGCTGCGCATCGCGGTAGACCAGCACATTGCCGACCACACCGGGGCAGCGTCCGTCCTTGCACACCGCCGGGGTGACGTCCACGTGGGTCATGTCGAGCCCCTCATAGGCCGCCAACGCCGGGTTCACCGGTGCCAGCGACTCCGCCTCGTCGACGCCACAGTCGTCATCGTCGGGATCCTCGGCCACGCACAGTCGTGCATTGCCCTGGACACCGGGGGACGACAGGACCCACGGGGTGTCGCGGGCACCGATGGTGTGGATACCGGCGTCCGACAGGCGGCGCACCATCTCCACGTACTCCTGCGGCACCTGGTCCGGGCCGTCACCCTGGATCGTCGTCGGCCGGGTGACGGTCATGAACACGCCCTCGGACGGCGGGTTCTCGAAGATGAAGTCCTCGGCCTTCTGCTGCCACTCGCGGCACTCCGGGTAGTCCGAGCCATCCCACTTCGGGATGTCCATGCCGATGACACAACCCAGCTTCAGGATCGGGACGATCTTGAAGTTCTGCTGCTGGGCGATGGGCTGCAGCGCCGGCAGGAAATGCTCGGAGTGCGAGCCGCCCACCAGGTACATGGTGCGATCAGACTCGACGTCACCGTAGACACACGGCTCGTCCTCCTCATTGAACCACTTGGTGGTGATCAGGTCGGTGTGTTCGAAGTGGGCCAGGCAGCCGTCCTTGAGGGTGTCGGCCATCATCGGGCGGTCGTCCGCCGGGTCCGGCAGGACGGGCAGGCCGTCGGGAACCGGAGCGTCCTGCAGGAAAGCATTCGGGCCGGGATACTCGGCCGGGTCGACGTCGGTGACGCTGAGCTCCTGCACGCGGGCCTGGATGCGTGCCTCGGTGACCGGGGCGAAGGCGAAGACGCCGGCGGTGACAAGCGCCATGACCACGGCTGCGGCGACCTTGCCCTTCGAGCGCAGGCTGGTTCGCCAGTAGCCACCGTCGACGATGACCCAGGAGCGGTGGGGCTTGGACTTCTGGCGCAGCGGCGCCTCGATGAACTTGTTGGTCAACCACGCCAGAACCAGGGAGGCGACGATGACCGCGGTGCCGACCAGGATGCCCTGGCCGGTGCCGAGCGTGGCGGTGATGCCCTGCAGGCCACCGGCCTGGGACGCGGTGGAGGTGGAGAATTCGAAGGTGGCCAGCGTCAGCAGCGGCCAGTGCCACAGGTACAGGCCGTAGGAGGTCTTGCCGAGGAACTGGAACACCCGCGAGTCCAGCATCCGGGAGACGCCGACGATGGGCAGGTACCCGGTGACACCGGTGCTGCCGCCCTCCGGGGCCTTGCGGTCGGCGACGGGGTTGCCGGCGAGGATCACCAGCATCGCACCGGCCAGCGGCACCAGCGTCCACGGACCCGGGAACTGCGCGGCACCGTCGAGGAACATACCGGTGGCGATGATCAGCACCAGGCCGACCAGGCCCGCCGGCCAGCGGATCCACGCCAGGGAGCGAGGGATGACCCAGCCGATCAGCCACAGGCCGAACAGGCCACCCAGGCCGATCTCCCAGAAACGGGACAGCGGCGAGTAGTAGTTCAGCGCTTGGTTCTCGGACCCCAGCCAGGTGGCGTAGGCGAAGCTGGCGAGCGTCGCAGCGACCAGCAGCCAGTACAGTATGGTGCTGCCGACCTTCGCCTTCTTGCGGAACAGCGCCGCCAGCAGCGCGATGACCACCAGGGAGCCGACGTAGATCTGCATCTGCACCGACATCGACCAGATGTGCTGGTACAGGCTCACATCCCGGTTGATCGCGGTGTACTCCTGTCCCTGGTTGGCCAGGTGGAAGTTCTGGAAGTACGCCAGTGAACTGCTGGCGTCCTTACCGGCATTGACCCATCTGACCTCGGCGTACACGATGACGGCGAGGACCAGTGTCGCTGCGACGACGGTGATCAACGCCGGATACAGACGCCGGAATATGCGCAGGAAGGACTGCACCAGCGTCAGGCCCTTGGGGTTCAGGGCGTTGCGGATCTGCGGGCCAAAGAAGAAGATACCGCCGACCAGCAGGAACACGTCCACACCGGAGGAGACCCGGCCAATGAAGACGTGGAAGACCACGACCAGGGCGATCGCCAGGCCGCGGAGTCCGTCGATGTCCCTACGGTGGGGTCGCCGCGGTACCGCTCCGGAAGCGGGGTGTGGATTCGAAGAGTTCATGGCGGGCTACAGCATACCGCCCATTACCCCCAGGGACGCACAGGCGCAGCGACTCCGATGTGTCGACGGGGGAGCGCGCCGCTGGTGAACGTCGTTTCTCCGGCCCGTGCAGGACGCTGCGGCGGTTCAGGACACTCCGGCCGTCACGCTCACCACGCCGGCGCGACGTACCCGGGGTCCACCCAGCCCGGGTCGACGTAACCGGGATCGACCCAGCCCTGCTCCGGCGCAGGCTCCGGTGCAGGCGCGGGCACCGGGTCGGCCGTCTCCACCGGCGGCACGTAGTCCGGGTCCCACGGCTTCGGCATGCGCTGGACCACCGGCGGGGCGAGCTCATCGCCCCCGTCGCGCTGCGCCTCGGCCTCGGCGTCTTTCGCCTCCTGCGCCGCGGCCTGCATGTCGGCGATCGCCTCCGGGTCGTACATCTGCCGCTCGATCTCCTCGGTCATCAGCTCCACCCACATCGGGGTGAAGTGGTTGCCGTCGCGGTAGACCAGCACATTGCCGACAACCGCCGGGCACACCCCGTCGCGGCAGTAGGCCGCCGTCGGGTCGAGGTGGGTCACGTCGAGCCCCTGGTAGGCGGTGAGTGCGGGGTTGTGTTCGGCGAGGGAGTCGTCCTGCACCATGCCGCAGTCGTCGGCGTCGCCACCGTCGGCGACGCACACCAGGGAGTTGCCGAGCTTGCCGTCGACGTTGCGCCACGGGTTGTCGCGGGCGGCGAAGGTGTGGATGCCGGCGTCGCTGAACCGGCGCACCACGTCCACGTACCCCTCGGGCACGTGGTCGGGTCCCTCACCGTTGCGGGTCGTCGGGCGGGTCGAGGACAGGAACACCCCGTCGGTCGGCGGGTTGTCGAAGATGTACTCCTCGACCTTCTCCTGCCAGGCGTAGCACTCGGGGTAGGGCTCGCCGTTGAAGCGGGGGATCTCCATGCCCAGCGGGCAGCCCATCTTCAGCATCGGGACGATCCGGATGCCGCGCTCGGTGCCGATGGCGTCGAGGGCGGGCAGGAAGTGCTCGGAGTGCGAGCCGCCGACGAGGTACATGGTGCGTTCGGCGTTCGTGTCGCCGTAGACGCAGGGGGTGTCGGAGGCGTTGCGCTCGTGGGTGAGGACCAGGTCGCTGTCGGTGACGCGGCTGATGCAGCCGTCGAGGGTGGACTGCGGGAACATGATGTCGTCGTCCCACACCGCCGGGGGCAGCACGGGCGCGCTGCCGGACGCCGGGACGTCCTGCAGGTAGGCGGCGGGCCCAGGGTGGGTCTCCTCGGTGATCTCGGTGTCCATCGCCGCCTCAGCCTCGCGCACGTTGTGGTTCTCGGCCAGCGGTGCGAGGGCGAGGACGCCACCGGTGGTGGCGGCCATGAGTGCGACGGTCGCGACCGGGACGGGACGCAGCGCCTTACGGGGTGCGGCGTTGTCTCCGGACGCTGCGGCGTCTGTATCGGCTGCGGCGGCTGCGCGCCGGCGGCGGCCCGGGAAGCCCAGGAACCCCCACGACCGGGCGGGCTTGGTCTTCTGCCGGGTCGGCACCTCCACCAGGCGGTAGGTCAGCCACGCCAGCACCAGGGAGCCGAGGATCACAGCGGAGCCGACGAGGATGCCCTGCCCGGTGCCGAGGGTGGCGGTAATGCCCTGCAGACCGCCGGACGGGGAGGTGTCGCCGGTGGACTCCGAGCGGGTGGCGAAGTGGTAGGTCGCCAGGGTCAGCAGCGGCCAGTGCCACAGGTACAGGCTGTAGGAGATCCGGCCGAGGAACTGGAACACCCGCGAATCCAGCATCCGGGCCACGCCGATGGACCCCCCGTCGCCACCCCGCTCTGCGACGGGGTTACCGGCGAGGATCACCAGCATCGCGCCGACCAACGGCACCAGCGTCCACGGTCCCGGGAACTGGGCGGCACCATCCAGGAACATGCCGGTGCCCACGATCAGCACCAGGCCGAGCACACCGGCCGGCCAACGGACCCACGCCAACGACCGGGGGATCATCCAGCCGATCAGCCACAGCCCGAACAGCCCGCCCAGGCCGATCTCCCAGAAGCGGGAGAACGGCGAGTAGTAGTTCAGCGCCTGGTTCTCCGTCCCCAGCCAGGTGGCGTAGGCGAAGCTGGCGACGGTGGCGACGACCAGCAGGAAACGCATCACCCCGGTGCCGACCCGGGCACGCTTACGGAACAGCACCGCCAGCAGGGCGATGACGATCAGCGAGCCGACGTAGATCTGCATCTGCACCGACATCGACCAGATGTGCTGGAAGAGACTGACGTCCCGGCCGATCGCCTCGTACTCCATCCCCTGGTTGGCCAGGTGGAGGTTCTCGACGTACAGCAGGGCGGCCGAAGCGTCCTGCCCGGTCTGCACCCACCGCGACGCCGGCAGGAACAGCAGCGCGGCGACCGCGCTGACCGACACCACGGTGACCAGTGCGGGGAACAGGCGCCGCAGGATCCGCCACACCGACTGCGGCAGTGTCATACCCTTCGGGTTCAGCGCGTTGCGGACCTGCGGGGCGAAAAAGAAGACACCACCGACCAGCAGGAACACGTCCACACCGGAGGAGACGCGGCCGACGAAGACGTGGAAGACCACGACCAGGGCGATCGCCAGGCCGCGGAGTCCGTCGATGTCGGTGCGGTGGGTCAGCCGCGGTCGCGGCCGCGGGTCCACCGTCACCGGACGCGCCGGTGAAAACTGATGGTCAGGGGGTGTCATAGCGTGACTCATCTTAACCTCAGCGGTCAGCGGCCTCGTGCATCTGAGTACATCTGACGCTCGATCTCCGGGGCGAGCAGCTCCACGAAACGGTTCGTCAGGTGCTGGGTGTCGCGGTAGACCAGCACATTGCCGACCACGCCGGGGCAGCGTCCGTCGCGGCACACCGCGTCGGTGAGGTCGATGTGGGTGACGTCCATCCCCACCAACGCCTCCAGCGACGGGTCCTCCGGCAGCAGGTGGTCCTCCTGGGCGACACCGCAGTCGCCCTCGCGCTGTTCCGCGACGCACTTGCGGGCGTCGAGCTGGCGTCCGGGGCTCCTCATCATCCACGGGGTGTCGCGGACGGCGTAGGTGTGGATGCCGGCGTCGGTGAGCTTCTGCACCATCGCGGCGTACTCGTCCGGGATCTGCTCCGGGCCGTCGCCCAGCATCGAGGTCGGCCGGGTGACGGTCATGAACACCCCGTCGGTCGGCGGGTTGTCCAGCACGTACTGCTGGGCCTTGAGCTCCCACTCGGCGCACTCCGGGTAGTCGCTGCCGTCCACGCGCGGCAGGGCCATGCCCAGCACGCAGCCCATCTTCACGATCGGCACGATCTTGATGCCGCGGTCCCTGCCGATGATGTCCAGGGCGGGCAGGAAGTGCTCGGAGTGCGAACCGCCGGCGAGGTACATCACCCGGTCGGAGTCGACGTCGCCGTAGGCGCACTCCTCGTCGGACTCGTTGTGGTCGTGGGTGAGGACGACCTCGGTGTGCGGGAAGCTGGCGTAGCAGCCGTCGGGCTGGTTCAGCGGCATCAGCGGGCGGATCTCCGCGGTGTCCGGGACCACCGGCTCCCCCTCGGGGACCGGAGCGTCCTGCAGGAACGCCGCGGGCCCCGGGTAGATGTCCGTGTCGGCGGCGCGGGCCTCCAGCTTCGCGGCGCGGTGCGCGAGGACGCGCTCGCCCGTCGGGGCGAAGGCGATGACGCCGACGGTGGCGGCGACCATGCCGACGGCGACGACGGTCTTCCCCCGGTGGCCGGAGGCGCTGCGCAGGTAGCCCAGGTCCGTGAGCACCCAGGAGCGGGTCGGACGCGAGGTCTGCTGCAGCGGCACCTCGACGAAGCGGTGCGTGGCCGCGGCCAGGACGAGGGAGACCACGATGACGCCGGTGCCGACCAGGGTGCCGGTGGTGGAACCGAGGGTGGCGGTGATGCCCTGCAGGAAGGGGGTGTCGGCAGCGACCTCGGCGGTGCTGGCGTCGGCGGTGTCCTGTGCAGTGCGGCCGGCCCAGAGGTAGGTCGCCAGGGTCAGCACCGGCCAGTGCCACAGGTAGAGGCTGTAGGCGTAGCGTCCGAGCAGTTGGAAGACACGGGTCTCCAGCAGGCGTGCCACCCCGACCCGTCCGGACCCCGTGGGCCCGGTGGATCCGGTGGACGCTGTCTCACTGCCGGCGAGCACCACCAGCACCGCACCGGCCAAGGGCACCAGCGTCCAGGGCCCGGGGAACTGCTCGGCACCGTCGAGCACCAGACCGGTGCCCACGATCAGCACCAGGCCGATCAGCCCGGCAGGGATCCGCAGGCGGGTGAACCAGCCCGGCAGACGGCGTCCCAGCACCCACAGACCGAACAGTCCACCCAGGCCGATCTCCCAGAAACGCGACAGCGGCGAGTAGTAGTTCACCGCCTGGTCGTGGGCGGTCATCCAGGTCGCGTACCCGAGGCTGACGACAGTGGCCACCACCAGCAGGCCGACCACGGTCCGCCTGGCCGCGGTCGCCGTCCGGGAGAACACCCGGGTCACGACCGCGCAGAGCACCGTGATCACCACCAGTGAGCCGAGGTAGATCTGCAGCTGCACCGACATCGACCAGATGTGCTGGAACAGGCTGACGTCCTGGCTGATCGCCGCGTAGTCCTGCCCCTGGTGGATCAGGTTGAGGTTCTGGACGTACAGCAGCGAGGCCGCCGCGTCCTGCCCGGTGTCGATCCAACGCACCGAGGCGTAGATGCCCAACGCCGCCGCCAGCGACACCGCCACCACGGTGACGAGTGCAGGGTAGAGCCGTCGGATGATCCGCAGCACCGCCTGGACGACGGTGAGGCCGGCTGGGTTCAGTGCGTTGCGGATCTGCGGGGCGAAGAAGAAGATACCGCCGAGCAGCAGGAACACGTCCACACCGGAGGAGACCCGTCCGACGAAGACGTGGAAGATGACGACCAGGGCGATCGCCAGACCGCGGAGTCCGTCGATGTCGGCGCGTCGGAGACTGGCCCCCGCCCGGGGGCTACGTTCGTGGTTCAGCATGGGTGGTGGAGCTACTCCCCTGCGGGGGCCACCGGGGCGCCCCCTGCCGGGACTCCGGCCTCATCCCCGGGCTCACCCCCGAGCCCGTCTTCTGCGGGGACCTCGTACATCTGACGACTGATCTCCTCGGCCAACATGGAGGAGAACAGCGAGGTGAAGTGCTGACCATCGTGGTAGACCAGCACATTGCCGACGACCGCCGGGCAGCGACCGTCGCGGCACAGTGCCGGGGTGACCTCGAGTTGGGTGATGTCGAGTCCCTCATAGGCCGGCAGTGCCGGGTTCTCCGGGGCGAGGCTGGCGAGCTCGTCCACACCACAGTCACCGTCGAAGCCGACGGCGACGCACTCCCGGGCATTGCCCTGCTGGCCGGGGCCGGACATGTGCCACGGGGTGTCGCGCATACCCCAGGTGTGGATGCCGGCGTCGGTGAGCTTGGCGACCATGTCCACGTACTCCTGCGGCACCTGGTCCGGCCCGTTGCCTTCGATGGTGGTCGGCCGGGTGACGGTCATGAACACCCCGTCGGTCGGCGGGTTGTCGAAGATGTACTGCTGGGCGGACTGCTCCCACTCGCCGCACTCCGGGTAGGGCTCGCCGCTGAGGTGCGGCAGCTCCATGCCCAGCACACAACCCATCTTCAGCAACGGCACAATGCGGATGCCCTGCTCCTGGCCGATCTCGTCGAGGGCCGGCAGGAAGTGCTCGGAGTGGGAACCTCCGACCAGGTACATCAGCCGGTCGGAGTCCACGTCGCCGTACTCGCAGGGGATGTCGGAGGCGTTGAACTGCTGGGTGAGGATCAGGTTGGGTTCGACGAAACCGGAGAAGCAGCCGTCGTCCTGGGTGTCCGGCAGCATCTCGTCCTCGCCGATCTCCGGGTTCGGTTCCGGATCCAGGCCCTCCGGCACCGGTGCGTCCTGAAGGAACGCCCGCGGGCCGGGATAGTCGTCGCGGTTCACCTCGGAGGCGTCGGTGAGGGCCTCCTCCCCGGCGCGGTCGGCGATCGGACCGAACGCCAGCACCGCGCCGGTGGCGACGACGATCAGTGTCGTGGCACCGACCTTGGTGGCACCACCCTTGCGCAGCGATGTGCGCAGGTAGGACGGGGTGAGAACCCAGGAGCGTCCGGGTTTGCGTCCCTGACGCAGCGGGGTCTCGATGAAGCGGTAGGTCGCCCAGCCCAGCAGGCAGGACACCACGACCACGCCGGTGCCGACCAGGATTCCCTGGCCGGTGCCGAGCGTGGCGGTGATGCCGCCGAGCGCACCGGCTCCGTCCCCCGCGACGTCGGCCCCGGCTCCGACTGCGTCGGCTGGGTCGGCGGCCCCCTCCGCGACGGAACCCTCGCCCTCGAGCGGGTCGGACAGCAGGTAGGTCACCAGCACCAGCATCGGCCAGTGCCACAGGTAGAGGCTGTAGGCGATGCGTCCGAGGAACTGGAACGGCCGGGTCTCCAGCAGGGCGGTGACGCCCTCGGAGCGCGGGGAACGGTCGTCCTCCACCGGGTTGCCGGCCAGCACGACCAGCATCGCGCCCACCAGCGGGACCAGCGTCCACGGGCCGGGGAACTGCGCGGCACCGTCGAGGAACAGACCGGTGACGATGATCATCCCGACGCCGAGCACACCGGCCGGCCAGCGCAGGATCTCCCACACCCGCGGCAGGGTGCGGCCCAGCAGCCAGATGCCGAACAGGCCGCCCAGGCCGATCTCCCAGAAGCGGGAGAACGGCGAGTAATAGTTCGCACCCTGGTCCTCGTTACCGAGCCAGGCGGCGTAGATGAAGCTGGCGACGGTGGCGATGACCAGCAGCCAGTGCAGCCCACCCGAGATGGCCCGGGTGGAACCGTCGCCGCGTCGTGCACCGGGTCGTCCCTTGTCGGGCCCCGCACCTGCGAGCAGGGCGATGCCGCCAATCAGCGCGATGACCAGTAGGGAGCCGACGTAGATCTGCATCTGCACCGACATCGACCAGATGTGCTGGAAGACACTGACGTCCCGGTTCAGCGCAGAATAGTCCTGCCCCAGGTCGGTCAGGTGCAGGTTCTGCATGTAGAGCAGTGAGGCGGTGGCGTCCTCGGCGACCTCGCCCCAGCGGACCCGTCCGAAGATGACCGCAGCAGCGGCGGCCGACACCAACACCACGGTGACCAGGGCGGGGAACAGTCGACGCAGGATGCGCAGGAAGGACTGGACGACCGTCAGTCCCCTGGGGTTCAGTGCGTTGCGGATCTGCGGGGCGAAGAAGAAGATACCGCCGAGCAGCAGGAACACGTCCACACCGGAGGAGACCCGTCCGACGAAGACGTGGAAGACCACAACCAGCGCGATCGCCAGGCCGCGGAGTCCGTCGATGTCGGTCCGGTGACCGGGCCTGGCGGACCGCCGGGGGGATACGGCAGCAGACTGTGGGGCATTCATCGGGCCCTAATGCTAGCCCGAAGAACCCCCGAATCCACGCATCAGGGGTCTCGGGTCGCCCGGAATTCTGTGTGCCGGGGTGCTGTGGGACGCTAGGTTGCGTCGAACCCCGGGTGGTAGGTGACCACCGCCTGTGGATAGGACGCGGCGCCGGCTCCGCCGCCGTCGAGCCGGAGTGCCTGGAAGTAGGCGGAGTTGTCCGGGTCCAGCCCGGCCATCGTCAGTCCCTCGCGTTCCGCGAAGCCGAAACGCTGGTACAGCGAGGGTTCGCCGAGCAGGACCGCACCGGTGGCCTCCAGGTCGACCAGGGCGTCCACCACCGCCTTGACCAGGGCAGAGCCGATTCCCTGGCGTTGGAACTCCGGGTGCACCGACATCGGGCCCAGCCCGTACCAGCCCTCAGCGGGTGGGTCGAGGGTCACCGGGGAGGCCGCGACGTGGCCGACGATGCGTCCGGCATGCACCGCAACCAGGGACAAGGTGAGCGCTTCGGCGTCCCGCAGGGCGTCGATGATGGCCGCCTCCGTGCCGGAGGTGTGGTCGGCGGTGGCGAAGGCCTCGGCGGTCAGCGCGTGGATGGCACCGATGTCCTCCCCGTCGGCGCCTTCGGGACGGATGACGGGGTAGTCGTGCTCGACAGTGTCGGTGGTGTAGTCGGTGCCCATGGTTGAAGTTTACCTTCAGAAACCAGTCGAGGCACTGTCCAATCTGCTGATGTTCTCATCACTGAGCTGCAGTGTCGTCGCCGCCAGCAGCGGGGCAACCTGCTCGACGGTGCGCGCCGAGGCGATGGGCGCGGTGACCCCCTTGGCGATCAGCCAGGCCAGTGCCACCGAGGACGGTTCGACCTCGTGCTCGGCGGCGATGTCGCGGACGGCCTCGACCACGGCGAAGGGGTCGGGGGCGTCGGCACTGTCGTCCCCGAAGTAACCCGCGGCCATGCCCTCACGGGCGGCCCCGGCGATGTCCTCACGGCTGGCGTACTTGCCGGTCAGCAGGCCTGAGGCCAGCGAGAAGTAGCTGAACACACCCACGCCGTACTCTTCGGCGACGAGCCCGTAGCCCTCCTCGTAGTCACTGCGGGCCAGCAGGCTGTACTGCGGCTGGACCGCGAGCGGGATGGCCCGGTCCAGCTCCAGTTCGCGGGCGGTCTCGTAGAACTCGCGGATCCGGTCGGGGGTGTAGTTCGACAGGCCGAGGAAGCGCACCTTGCCGGAATCGATCAGTTCAGCGGCGGTTTTCACCTGGTCGGCGATGGACACCGACTCATCGTCGTAGTGGTAGTAGTAGATGTCCACGTGGTCGGTCTGCAGTCGCTGCAGGGAACGCTCGAGGTTGGCCAGCACGGTGTCGTGTGCCAGACCCGGCGCGTCCTGGATGGCGCCGACCTTCGTCACCAGCACAACGTCCTGCCGGGTGCCACGGTCGGCCAGCCACTGGCCGAGGACGGTCTCGGACTCGCCGCCGGAGTGCCCCTCGGCCCACTGGGAGTACATGTCGGCGGTGTCGATGACCGAGCCGCCGCCAGCGAGGAAGGCGTCGAGCACGGCGAAGGACTCGTCGGCGTCGGAGGTCCAGCCGAAGGTGTTGCCACCCAGGCTGACCGGCGCGACCTTCAGGTCGGTGCCGGGGATCTCGACGCGGGGAACGGTCGTTGTCGATTCAGTCATGGAGTCCACGCTACGCCCGTGACCCCCCGGCCCGTCGGACCGACCCGAACGCCACCCGACGACTGCACTGCGTTCCAGTGTGAACTCACGGTGCCCCGGGCGGCGCCGGAAGACGATGGGGAACAGGTGCAGGATGTCATCGTAAGTGGGCGGCTGGTCAGTGTAGATGACCAACATCTGGGTGATATCCGGCCATCTACACTGACCAGCTGACCGTTTACGATGCCACTAGATATGAGCCAGGTAGATATGAGCCAGGTAGATATGTGCCAGGTAGATATGTGCCAGGCTGACTGCCCGACAGGTTTCCCTCGCGTCAGCACCCCTCAACCTGGCTTCCCTCTGGATTACCATGAGCTACATGCCCACGCTCGCGATCATCGGAGGTGGTCCGCGCGGCATCTCCGTCCTGGAACGGATCGTCGCCGCGGCCCCCACCCTGCCCACCAGCCTCCCGCTGGACGTCCACCTCGTCGACGACACCGAACCCGGCGCCGGACGGGTGTGGCGGACCGACCAGACCCGCACCCTGTGCATGAACACCCTGGCGGACGCGGTCACGCTGTTCACCGAGCCTGGTTCCACGGTGGCCCTGCCGGTTCTCGAGGGCCCCACGATGTACGAGTGGATCCAGCTGCACCGGGGTGAGCCGTTGGAAGCCACGGTCGACCCGAACGGGGCGAAGAGTGCCCTGGTGGCGGCACATCCGGCGGCGCTGCCGGAGGCGTACGCAGCGGAGTTGGCCGCCGCCGTTCCAGAGTCCCACCCGTCGCGTGCGCTGTACGGCGAGTACCTACGCTGGGTGTTGTCGGTGGTGCTCGAGCTGGCCGCCGGTCCCGCCGCCAGCGAGGACGGCGGACGGGTCACCGTGACCCTCCACACCGCCACGGCCACGGAGATCAGCAGCGAGGATGCTGCTGACCGGATCGTCCTGTCCACCGGCGAGGAGATCCTCGCCGACGCCACCGTGCTCGCCCTGGGCTGGACCGACACCACCGACGATGCGATGGAGGCCTTCACCGACACCGCCGTGTCGACCTACCCCGGTTTGACGTGGGTGCGCCCCGGAAACCCCGCTGACCAGGACACCTGCAGCATCGACTCCTTCGCCGATTCCGGCGAGGAGGTGCTCGTGCGAGGGTTGGGGATGGGTTTCTTCGACGTGATGGCAATGCTCACCATCGACCGGGGAGGACGCTTCGTCCCCGATCCGCAGTCCCGTTCCGGGCTGACCTATGAGCCCTGCGGCGCTGAACCGCACCTGCTGGTGGCATCCCACCACGGATACCCCTACCAGCCGAAACCTGTGTACGGTACCTTGCCGCCGGCCGCGGTGATGCCACGGTTCGCCGCTGCGAAGGCTGCCGTGCCCGCTGATGCCCCGGCGGATTCCGTCGATTTCGACGCCACCCTGTGGCCGGCGATCCTGCGGGACGCCCAGGAGGCCTACTACCGGGTGCTGCTGGGCAGCGGGTCGGACCAGGATCCGGAGCCCCTGGACCAGGTCATCGCCGTGATCGACGCGCCGGACGCCGACCCCTGGTCGCTGCACACCGACCCCCGGCTCGACGGTCTGGTGACGGCGGAACAGCGCTTCGACCTGCCGTTCCACGCCGATCCGGTGGCACGGTTCGCGGCGAACGGTATCGCCACCGGCCCCACCATCGACGAGCTGACCGCCATGATCGCCGACAACCTGGCCCTCGACCTCACCGAGGCGTTGCGGGGCCGGGACTCCGCGGTGAAGGCCGGACTACAGGTCATCGGGTCTGCCCGAAAGCCCGCCGGGATCGTCGACCAGCCGAACCGGTACACCACCGCTTCCCGGCGCGGCGGCCTGGCAGAGCTCAAGCGGGTCGGCCAGATGGTCGGGTCCGGCCCGCCGGCGTTCCGCACCGCCGAACTGCTGTGCCTGGTCGACGCCGGCTACGTGCGCTTCCTGGGCGCGCACCCGACCCTGGTCGTCGACCCGGAGCAGCCGGCCTTCGCCATGAGTTCGCCGACCACCGGTGACGAGGCGGTGTTCTCCACCACGCTGGTGGACGCCTGGCTGCACAAGCCGGACGCCCGGACCTCGGCCGATCCGCTGACCCGACAGCTGCGGCTGGCCGGGCGACTGCGTCCCTTCACCCTGGCCGACGGCTCGGTGACGACCGCGCCGGAGGTGGATCTGGCGACAGGTCTGCTGGTGCACCCGGACGGCGAGGTGGATCCGCGGGTCCACATGCTGGGCATTCCGCTGCTGGACTACCGGGCGGACATGACGATCTCGCCGATGCCGCGGACCGATCCGCTGATGCTGCAGGAGACGGACGGGGCGGCGGTGTCTGCACTGCGGATCGCGCAGAGCTCGCCGGATGTGCAGGGCACGCAGGATTCTCGGGGCTGAGCATGCTCGACCTCACCGCGTCCCCCGAGGTTGTGGCGCCGCAGCTGCTCGGCGCAGTGCTGCGTCGGGTGACTCCTGACGGCGTCGGCGGCACCGACACAGTCGCCGTGCAGCTCACCGAGGTCGAGGCATATCCGGGGGTCGGGGACCCGGCGTCCCACACGGCCAAGGGGTGGACACCCCGGTGTGCGACGATGTTCGGCCCACCGGGGCACATCTACGTCTACGCGAGCTACGGGATCCACCGGGCCGGCAATATCGTGTGCCGGCCGGCGGGGACCGGCGCGGGGGTACTCATGCGGGCCGGGCGCGTAGTCGAGGGGCTGGAGGTCGCGCGGCGCCGACGGAGGAAGGTGAAGGACGGGGTGGCCGTGGTTCCCACCGATGAGGCACTGGGGCGCGGGCCGGGGAATCTCGGCGCTGTGCTGGGCCTTGACCTGGATCTCGACGGCGCGACATTGGCGGTGGTCAGTGGTGATGCCGCCGCCGACGCCACCTTCACCCTCACTCCCCCGGCGTCCCCGGCGGACTATGTCAGCGGCCCACGGATCGGCATCTCGAAGAATGTCGAGGCACCACTGCGGTTCTGGATCCCCGGCGACCGGACCGTGACCACGCCACGGGGGCGTCCGAAGGGTATCCGACCGCCACCACCCCCGGAGTCAGGTGAGGTATCCCACACTTAGGTTCTCCTGCCTTCATGTCGGTTATTATGAGCATGATCATCCTCATAAATAGCCGACCACATCGCCGACGGTGCCGTCGGCGCTACCGACGGAGGTTCCTGTGACCGACACTCTGCCCATGTCCGAACGGCCCATCGAGGATCTGCCCGGCCACTGGCTGCTGGCCCGGCTCGGCAAGCGCGTCCTGCGCCCCGGCGGCCGGGAGCTCACCGAACGGCTCATCACCGCCGCGTCCACCGCCGGCAAGGACGTCGTCGAGCTGGCCCCCGGTCTCGGCAAGACCGCCAAGCTGCTGCTCGACACCCACCCGGCGTCCTACCGCGGTGTGGACGAGGACGCCGAGGCCGTGACCCTGACCAACCAGGCCATCGGCAACGCCGGAGAGGTCACCGAGGCGAAGGCGGACGCCACGGGCCTGGACTGCGACTCCGCCGACGTCGTCCTCGGCGAAGCCATGCTCACCATGCAGGGTGCGAAGGGCAAGGACGCCATCGTCGCCGAAGCCCACCGCGTGCTGCGTGACGGCGGCCGCTACGCCATCCACGAGCTCTGCCTCGAGCCCGACACCCTCGACGACGACGCGAAGACCGAGATCCGCAAGGCCCTCGCCCGCTCCATCAAGGTCAACGCCCGCCCGCTGACCACCGAAGAATGGACCGACCTGCTCACCTCCCACGGCTTCACGGTCGAGTCGGTGCAGCACAACGGCATGGAACTGCTCAAGCCGCGGCGCAACCTCGCCGATGAAGGCCTGAAGGGTGTGGCCACCATCGTGGTCAACCTGCTGCGCAATCCGGGCGCCCGCAGGCGCGTCCTCGGGATGCGCAAGGTCTTCAACAGGTACAGCGACAACCTCGCGGCCATCGCCGTCGTCGCAACGAAGAACCCGACAGGAGAAGATAATGAGTGACACCCCCGGCAGTGTCCCCGCGGACGCTCTCGTCGACGACCGGTCCGGCGACGGCTGGACCCTCGTCGACGGCCTGCTGGACGCCCATCCCGGTACCGTCCCGCTGGCCGGTGACCGCCCCCACCAGCGCCGCAAGCGGGCGATCCCCGCGGCGAAGAAGCTGGGCGAGCTCGAGGGCGTCACCGCCGTCCGTCTCGCATTCCGCGCCGGTGACGTCATGGCCGACCACTCCGCGGTCTGGCCGATCCTCATCATGGGACAGTCCGGCCGTGTCGAGGTGACCGTCGCCGGTCCGGACAATGCCGACCTCTCCGGGGAGGACGCCGCCACCGTGGAGCTCGCCCCGGGCGCCGCGCTGAATGTCACCGCCCGACGCGTCCACTCCCTCACCGCCACCGAGGCGTCCACCGTCACCCTGCTCGTGCTGCACGGCGGCGCAGATGCCCCGGTTTCCGACTCCGATGAGTGAGGGGGCAGGATCATGACATGAGTTCCGTCACCGAGCCGTCGCCCCGCGGTCGCGTCCTCGCCGCTGTCGAGGACGCCCACACCCGCACCGGGGACGCCGTGACCGCCGCCGAGCTCGCCGACACCCTGGACCTCCATCCGTCGACCGTGGGGTTTCACCTGCGCAAGCTCCTGGACGCCGGCCAGATCGTCGAAGGGTCGGCGGATACGACTGACAGGCGCGGCCGCCCTCGCAAGCGCTACCGTCCGGCTCCTGCGACACCGACCGACACCCTGCTGATCGCCCTTGTGGAAGCGCTCGCCGACACCGACGACGAGCGTGAGGAACGGGCCGCACAGGCGGGCCGGATCTGGGCGTCCAGTGTGGTGGGTTCTGCGGTCGATTCTCCGGTCGGTTCTGCGCTGGACGCCGCCGATCCGCTGGACGCCGCAGCTGCCGTCCTCACCGCGCTGGGCTTCGAGATCCAGTCGATGAGCAGCATCTTCGGTACCAGCGAGATCCGGGTGTGCTCCTGTCCGCTGCGGATCCTGGGGCAGCGTCATCCCGAGGTCGCCCGTGGTATCCAGCGCGGTGCCGTGGAGTTCGCCCTCACCGGCCTCGCAGGTTCCACCGGATCCACCGCAGCCGGAACGTCGGACGGCTGGACCGTGACATCCCGCCCCGACCCCCGTTTCGGCGACTGCGAGGTCGCGCTCCGCCTCGCACCCACAGCCCCCGCGTCCACCGCCCCCACTGTTCTCCCTGTCCCCACCTCCCCCACCAACTGACACCCCGGGTCCGAGCCCGGGGAGAACGGAAACCCCGATGCCCGGACCAGCCTCCACCGACCTGAAAAGCCGGACCACCGTCCTCGTCTCTGTCCTGTGCGCCGCACTGGTCACGGCAGTGATCATCACCGTCGGCGTCATCGCCCTGCAGCGCTCCGGCGGGGACGGCGACACCACGGTGCCGGTCGGCTCCGGCGGGCAGTCCGCGGAATCGCAGGCGCCTGCCATGTCCAGCTCCGCCCCCTCCACATCCTCTGCAGCACCGTCGGCAACGCCCTCAAGGTCCGCCTCGGGATCGGCGTCCGCCCCGGCACCCGATGCATCGACCGGCGCAGCTACCGGCGGGGCCTCGGCCGGCGAACCGGCGGAAGGCAGAGGAAGCACCGGCGATACAGCCGACGCAGGCACCACCGACGGCACAGACAGCGTCCCCACCCCGGGCACCGACGAACTCACCGACATCGTCCACCTGCTCACCGCGTCCGACGCCTCCGACGCCGAGAAGGAGAAGTACCTCGAGTCCACCGACGCCCTCATCGTCCCGCAGACCGTCTCACGCGTCGGACTCTTCCGCGCACCCCGCGGCGGATCCGAGATCACCGGCCCCGTCGAACGCGACGGCGACACAGTCACCGCCCACCTCAACGCCTGGTCACAGGGAATACCCGATGTGTCGTTGCCGATCACCTTCGTCTACCGCGACGGAACATGGCGACTGTCCAGCGCCTCGGTCTGTACCGGCGTCCGCACCGTCGGCCTGCCCGTCTACTGCAACGCCTGAGCCGCCATGATCACCACCACCGACCTAACCTGTACCTTCGGACGGCGCCGACCTGTCACCCCGCTGCGGGGCATCACCCAGACCTTCCCCGACGGCCGGGTCACCTACGTCCTCGGACTCAACGGCACCGGCAAGTCCACCCTGCTGCGTCTGCTGTGCGGGGTGCGGCGTCCCACCGCGGGGCGCGTCCTCGTCGACGGGAGAGCACCGGACGCCTGGCCCGCCCCGGGGCGCCGGACCGGCATGTTCCTCGACACCGCCGCCGTGCACCCCGGCCACACCGGACGCCGTCACCTCCGGTGGCTCGCCGCCGCCTCCGGGCTGGACGCCGCCGAGGCCGACCGTCGGCTCACCGACGTGGGGCTCGACGTTGTCGCCGATGACGCGGTGTCCGGGTACTCCCTGGGGATGCGCCAGCGTCTCGGCATCGCCGGCGCACTGCTCGGCGACCCGCCCAATGTGATCCTCGACGAGCCGCTCAACGGCCTCGACATCGCCGGGGTGCTGTGGCTGCGCCGTCTGCTCCGTGGACTGGCCGCCGACGGGCGGTGCGTCATCGTCGCGAGTCACCATCTCAGCGAGGTCGAGCTGTCCGCGGACGCCGTCATGCTGCTCGAAGCCGGACACACCGTGGCCGCCGGTCCGCTCGACGAGGTGCGCGGGGAACATTCCAGTCTGGAGGACTCCGTGGTCGCCCTCGTCCCCCGCGCGGCCGGTTCTGCGGAGGTGCGGCGATGAGTGCGTTCCTGCGTAGTGCCCGGGCCGAGGCCGTGCGTCTCGGCGGACGCCGGGGACCGCTGCTCCGGGCGTCCCTCCCCCTGGGTCTGGTCCTCCCGCTGCTGGTCAGTGTTGTTGTCGCCGCCGTCGCAGAGAAGCTGCACGGCGATCCGGGAGACGGGTCCGGTGGACTCGGCGAGGCCCTGATCCGGGTCCGCGAGGTAGGCACCACGAACTCGCTGTACTGGGTGATCTCGTTGGGGATCACGGTGCATGCGGTGGTCGCGGCCTACGCCCAGGCGACGTCCACCCGCGGTGCGGTCGGTGAGCTGCGACGGCACCTCCTGCCCCGTATCCGGTGGGATCTTCCCGCGCGCTGGGCCGTCACGGGTGCGGTCGCGGCCCTGTCTTCGCTGGTGGCGGTGGTCACCCTGCTCGTGACGCTGCCGGCACTGTTCCCGGGTGTGTACGGGACGGTGTCCATCGGGTCGGACGCCGGGCTGCGGTTCCTGTGGACGGTGCCGCTGTACGCGGTGGCCGCGTCCGGCATCGGGGTGGGGGTCGGCGCACTGGTGCGGGTGCCGGCAGCTGCGGTCGCTGTGCTGACACTGTGGTCACTGCTCGTCGAGAGCGCCCTGGTCTACATCCCGAAGGGTGCCGACCTGCTAGGGTGGATGCCCTTTCTCAACGGGCAGTACGCGACGGGGCAGGATATCGCCCTGGAACCGGCCTGGGGACCGGACGGCGCGCTGCTCTATGTCTTCCTCGTTGCTGCAGGGCTGGTGGGCACCGGAACAGTGGCACTACGAAAAATACTGTGACGACATAACAGGTGACCGTTCGGCGGTACCTGATGGCGATACTGTCAGCAAAATCACCCCCGGCACCCCCCGGAGGTCAGAATTGTGGAATACATCACATCCACTGAAAAAGGTGTGTCTGACGTGGTTCTTTGCAGGAAAGATCCGGCGTGGCCGGCGCAGATCCGGTGCAGAATGCTCTGGTCGTCACAGCGGGGGTCTTGTTAGCGTCCCATCACACCTTTTCCCCAACCGGAAGGATCTGCCCAATGACCGATACGTTCACCGGAGCTGTCGTCGAGGAGTTCGGCGCCCCCGTCGTCGTCAAGGACGTCGAACTGCCCACTCCCGGACACAACCAGGCTCTCGTCAAGCTCATCGCCTCCGGCATCTGCCACACCGACCTCCACGCCGCCCACGGCGACTGGCCGGTCAAGCCTGAGCCCCCGTTCGTTCCCGGCCACGAAGGTGTCGGTGAGGTGGTCGAGCTCGGCCCCGGCGACCACACCGTGAAGGTCGGCGACCTGGTCGGCAACGCCTGGCTCTGGTCCGCCTGCGGAAACTGTGACCAGTGCCTGAAGGGCTGGGAGACGCTCTGCCCCAACGCGGAGTACGGTGGATACACCGTCAACGGCTCCTTCGGCACCTACATGCTCGTCGACACCCGCTTCGCCCCGCGCATCCCGGAGGGCTCCGACCCGCTGGAGGTCGCCCCGATCCTCTGCGCCGGCGTCACCGTCTACAAGGGCCTCAAGGTCTCCGAGACGAAGCCCGGCCAGTTCGTGGTCATCTCCGGTGTCGGCGGTCTCGGCCACCTCGCCGTGCAGTACGCCAAGGCGATGGGTATGCGCGTCATCGCCGTCGACATCGCCGACGAGAAGCTGGAACTGGCGAAGAAGCACGGTGCGGAATTCACCGTCAACGCCGCCGAGGTCGACCCGGCCGAAGCCGTCGAGGAGTACACCGACGGCGGTGCGCACGGCGTCCTCGTCACCGCGGTCCACCCGCAGGCCTTCGGTCAGGCGATCAACATGGCCCGCCGCGCCGGAACCATCGTATTCAACGGCCTGCCCCCGGGAGACTTCCCGGCCCCGATCTTCGACATCGTGCTCAAGGGTCTCACCATCCGCGGATCGCTCGTCGGCGACCGTCAGGACCAGGTCGAGGCGCTGGACTTCTACGCCCGGGGGCTGATCAAGCCCACGGTGAAGTCCTGCAACCTCGAGGACATCAACGATGTCCTCGAGACCATGGAGCAGGGCAAGATCGACGGACGTATCGCGATCAAGTACTAGCCGGTACCGACCGGCACCAGTCGGTACCCACTGGTACTGACCGCCCCCCGACTCCCGACCGACACGACACTGACCCGCGGTTACCACCTCCGTGTCGGTCCCATCCGGACGGTACGAACCTGACTACGCCGTCCCTGTACGCTCCCGGTGCTTGCACCCGGGCCAGCAGCAGGGGCGGCGTCGTCCGTCCTCCAGTTCCTCACAGGTCCGACGGATCCGGCGGGCGCGGGTCTTCGACTGCTTGGCGTCCTCGACCCAGCAGATGAACTCATTGCGACCCAACGGGGTGCAGTTCTCCCAGAGTTCCAGGACGCTGCGGGCCACCGACGCGCTGCCGTCGTCGCCCTTGCCACGGTGCCCGCCGAGAATCGCCGCGCGCAGGTCATCGGGCATCCCGTGGACCACACCCCCGGAGACGGTAGCGGACGAGGCTACGGAAGCTGCAGAAGCTACGGAATCTGTCGCATCGCTCATGAACCTCACGCTACTCCCTGGCCCAGCAGAATTGATACAGAGCAACCTCCGTCGGTCGGACCGGGGCACCAGGCCGAGCCGCGATAGTATATAGCTTACACATAATTCTGACCTGGAGAATCATGCGTATTCACCCGGCCTTTCACGAGGTTTTCGGCGAGCGCCAGCCGCTCACCACCATCATCGCCGTCCTCGTCGGCGGAACGTTGGCCACCGCAGCCCTCGTCACCTGGGACCTCACCACTTTCACCGCTCCCGCGTGGTGGCGCACCCTCTTGGCCGTCATCGTCATCTGGGACATCGCCTGCGGCTGCCTGGCCAACGTCACCCGCTCCACCAACGACTACTACGCACAGCGCCCCCTGCATCGACGCGTTTTCCTTGCCGTCCATGTGCATCTGGTCGTCGTCTCCCTGCTGCTGGGCGCACCATTGGCGCCGACTGTCGCACTCTGGGCATTCACGATCGTCGCGGGCTTCGTCGTCAACTCGCTGGCCACCTCACCCCAGCAACTGCTCATCGCGGTGTCGCTCTTCCTGTTCCCCCTGATCGCCAGTCCCTTCGCCTATGACTCGGACCCCGTCATGGTGGGCGTAACCCTCCTGTTCTCCGCGAAGATCATCCTGGCGTTCGCCGTCGACCACTCGCACGCCGCACACGAGCGGTGAGATAGCCAGCAGCCACCACCCCGTCAGTCGAGGCAGAACTCATTGCCTTCAATGTCCTGCATCACTTGACAGGACTCGTTCTCACCGTCCGCCGGCAGCAGTCGCACCCGGCGAGCGCCCAGCTTCTCCAATCGGGACGCTTCGCTCTCGAGCACCGCGAGCCGCTCGTCGCCGACGAGTCCGGCACCGACCCGGACGTCCACGTGGACCCGATTCTTCGTCGTCTTGGGCTCGGGAACTCTCTGGAAGAACAACCGCGGGCCGACCCCCTCGGGGTCCTGACATGCCCAGAATGAATTGTCGTCGTCACCCGGGCTGGCCTCGAAGTAGCTCTCCCACGTGCGGAAACCCTCCGGCACCGCCGGATCGACGTAACCCAGTACCGCCTTCCAGAACCCGGCAACTCTTCTCGGATCTGCGCAGTCGAACGTGATCTGTATCTGCCGTACGGTGCTCACGGCCGGTCACTTCCTGTGCCTCCTGCGCCTCCTGCACTTCCGGCCCCGAGGATCTCGAGGTAGTGAGGGTTCGTCATCAGCCCGATGATATTGCCGGCCGGGGCGATCTATGCCCTGGTGACGATCTCCCTGGTCGTCAGTGCGGCATTCCTGGACCGGTCAGACTTCATGCCCGGCACCGACGAAGCGCTTGTCTCGGCAGAGGAAGGGACCCAGGCGATGCTCCGATCCTTCAGCGATATCGTGGGCCAACACATGGATGGCCTCGGACTCCTCGTCATCCAGGCCGCCTCGCTTCAGGGACCGACCGCGCTGGCGATGTTCCTGCTGGGCATGGTCGCCGCCCGGCGGAGACTGTTCTCGGACCTGGGCAATAGTCGTCCACAACTGCTGCGTCGAATCCAGTGGGTCGGATTCCCGGTGGGCGTGACCGGCGGACTGGTCTACGCCTGGCTCGGTGGCGACGCCGACACGGTGGCCACGACAGTCAGTGTCGTGACCGCCCCCTTCCTGAGTGCCGCCTACGTGGCGACACTGGTGCGGATTATGCACTCGCCCCGGGCCACGTGGGTTCGCACGGCGCTGGAACCGACCGGGCGCATGGCGCTGACGAACTACCTGGCCCAGTCCTTCGTCGGCCTCGTCCTGTTCACCGGGATCGGGTTCGGGCTCGCCGGCACGGTGTCCCCGGCTTTGCTGCTACTGGTGGCGATCGTCGTCTTCGCACTTCAGGCGGCCCTCAGCTCCTGGTGGTTGCGGCGCCACCGGTACGGGCCGATGGAGTATCTCCTGCGCTGCTTCACGAACTGGAACCGACCGGGAAGCGGGGTGCTGCATTAGGCCCGCAGCGCCTGAACCGCCCTCCACGTCGGGTCCGGCTCCGCGTCGAACGAGGACTCCCCGATGTCCCAGGTCGACGCCACCGCCCGCAGCGTATTCAGCACCGCCCGGTCACCGTCCGGGTCCACCACGCCGCCCACACCGGGCACCGACGAGTCCAGGTACATGTGCACTGTGACGATGTCACCGGTCCCGCCGGTCACCACCGGCCCGGTGGCTTCGGTGGTCACCACGGCAACGGTGCGTCCGGCGGCATTCTCGGCCAACGCATCGGCCAGGGCTTCCTGCACGACCAGGGCGCGCTCGTCGATCTGCGCGGCCGTCAGGTCGGACGACGCGACCAGGTCGACCTCCAGGGTCACCACCGCGTGCACATCGCAGGACGGCGCGACGGCGGGCGCCAGGGGCACCACGGTGCGGGCGGCACCGTCGGCGAAGGTCACCGTGGCCCACCCCGGCTCACCGTCCGGTCCCCGGGCCTCCTCGGCACGACGGGCCAACAGCGCGTCCAGCTCATCCAAGCCGATCGCCTCCACCGGCGCGGTGTCGGTGACCCCGACCTCGCCGATCCAGGTGGCGACCTGACCGGCACCGAGCACATCGTCCAACATCAGCCGCGCTGCGCGCACGTCCGGCACCGCACCCTCGTCCGGCCCCTGCCCACCGAACAGGGCACTGCGCAGCGCGGCAGTGGCCGCCGACCCCCAGTTCGGGTGCCACACAGTGACATGCACCAGACTGTGGCCGGTGCGCACCGACACCCGGCACGCTGACGGGTCGTAGTCCAGCTCGCCAACCTTCACAGTGCGTCCAGCGCCTGCTCCAGATCGGCGAGCAGGTCATCGATGTTCTCGATGCCGATGGAGATGCGCACCAGGTCGTCCGGGACCTCCAGTGCGGAGCCGGCGGCGGACTGGTGGGTCATCTTCGAGGGGTGCTCCAACAGCGATTCGACACCACCGAGGGACTCGGCCAGACAGATCAGCCGGGTGTTCTCGCAGAACGACAGGGCGGCGTCCTCACCACCGGCGAAACGTACCGACACCATTGCACCGAAGCCGGACATCTGCGTCGCGGCGACGGCGTGGCCGGGGTGACCCGGCAGGCCCGGGTAGGCCACGGTGTGGACCTCGTCGCGGGAGTCGAGGAACTCGGCAACGGCCTGGGCGTTCGCGCAGTGGCGGTCCATGCGCACACCCAGGGTCTTCACCCCGCGGTAGGCCAGGTAGGCGTCGAAGGGGCTGGGCACCGCACCCACGCCGCCCTGCAGGAACAGCAGCTCACCGTCGAGGTCCTCGTCGTCGGTGACCACCACACCACCGACGACGTCGGAGTGCCCGCCGATGTATTTGGTGGTCGAGTGCATGACCACGTCCGCACCGAGCTCCAGTGGTCGCTGCAGGTAGGGGCTGGCGAAGGTGTTGTCGACGACGAGCTTCGCCGCGGTTCCGGCATCCTTGAGTGCTGCGGCGGTGGCGGCGATGTCGGTGATCGACAGCATCGGGTTGGTGGGGGTCTCCAGCCACACCAGCTTGGTCTCCGGTCGCAGCGCGGCAACGATGGATGCGGTATCGGTGGTGTCGACGACGGAGAGCTCCACACCCCAGTCACGGAAAGTGGTATCCAGCAGACGGAAGGTGCCACCGTAGGCGTCGTCGCCGAGGATGACGTGCTCGCCGGGCTTCAGCAGGGCGCGCAGCAGGGTGTCGGTGGCGGCCATGCCCGAGGAGAAGGCGCGGCCGAAGCGGGCACCCTCCAGGGCGGCGACGGTCTCTTCGAGGGCGGTGACGGTGGGGTTTCCGCAGCGGGAGTATTCGAAACCGCCGCGCAGCTGGGCGACGCCGTCCTGCGCATAGGTGGTGGAGGCGTAGATCGGGACGTTGATCGCACCGGTCTGTCCGTCCGGCTCGTAACCGGCATGGATGGCGTTGGTGTCGAAGCCGTGGGGGCGGCCGGACGCATCGGTCAGCCGATTGCCGGCGGCGCGGCGGGCGGCGGTCCCGGCATCGGCGCGGGACTCGTGCTCGGCCGGGCGCTCGGCGTTGTCAACACTGGTCATCGGTGGTTCTCCTGTTACTGCCGCCTACTGCTGCACTGCGGCTCACTGCGCGACACACTGTGGTGGGTTTCCGCCGACAGCCTAGCAGACCAAGCGGTCTAGGATTCGCCGGGGAGGCCTGTTGGCATACTGGGCTCCATGGCCGACACCCCTGCATCCCCTGCTGCGCCTTCATCGGCGCCTCCGTCCAACCCCTCCGACCCGGCGGCCGCGGTGCGCGCCGAGACCGCCGCCGACTCCCGCACCATGTGGCAGCGCATGGTCGACGGCGAGCTCTACCACGCCTCCGATCCAGAGATTGCCGCCGCATCACTGGCGGCCCGTTCCGCATGCTTCCGCCTGGCACAGACCGACCCGGCCGACGAAGCCTCCCATGAGGCGCAACTGCGTGACCTGCTCGGCACCGTCGGGCAGGACGTCACGGTCTGGCCCGGGCTGAAGGTCGACTACGGAACGAACGTCCACCTGGGTGACCACGTCTTCATCAACGTGGACGCCACAATCCTCGACGTATGCCCGGTGACCATCGGCGACAACTGCCAGATCGGCCCCGGCGCGAAGTTCCTCACCCCACTGCACCCGTTGGAGGACCACGCGCTGCGCGCGACCGGCTGGGAGTACGGGGCCCCGATCACGCTGGGGAAGAACGTGTGGTTCGGCGGCGGGGTCACGGTGTGCGCCGGGGTGTCCATCGGCGACAACACCGTGGTGGGGGCCGGCTCCGTGGTGACCCGCGACCTTCCGTCGAATGTGCTCGCCGTGGGAACGCCGGCGAAGGCGGTCCGGGAGCTGTAGGACGCCGCCCCAGTCACCCGGGGGTATACAGTCGGGGGCATACGGGACGAGTCGGTAACGTCGCCGTGCGCTGCACAGATAAGGTGCTCGACGTTATTGTTCTTGCCCCTGAAAGGCTGCCGAATGAGCACCTCCTCCCGCCACCGTTCCCCGGGTCGTTCCCGGGGCGCCGGCCGCGCCACCAATCCCTCCTCGAAGAAGTGGCGCACCCGCGTCCTCGGCCTGGGCGCTGTGGTCGCCCTCGGCGCCGGCATTGTCGTCGGGCCGTCAGCATCGGCCCAGGTGTCCCTCGGTAGTGACTTCAGCATGGACGAGTTCAGCGACCTGCTGAACAACGAGATGATCCTCGACTACCTCGAGGTCTGCCAGAACGGCGCCGCCGCCGGTGAGGGCGCCAACGTCGCTGAGGCTGCCGACACGGATGTGCAGCCGGTCGCCGTGGCCGACTGTTCGCAGGCCACCGGAGACGGCCTCGCCATCGTCATTCCGGAGAAGATCGAGCTGGGCAATGCCGCGGAAAACGTGACCATTGACCTGGGCGATGACGTCAAGATCTTCGGTTACACCTACAAGTTGGGCGAGCGGAACCTCTTCGAACTCATCAGTGCCGCAGCCCTGGGCAGCGGGACCATCAAAGACATCGCAGAGGGGCTAGGGCTGCCGCGGGTCGACCCGACCAAGCTCGGCGAGTACCGCTCCTACGAGCAGGTGCAGAAAGACGCTGCGCTCGAAGTGAACATGGTGACGGAGCGCAACTGCATCGGATTCATGGTTGGCAGCAGGTGCGTGGGTTGGTGGGATGAAAAGACTTACGACAAGAACCGCGAGAAGCGCGAGAACGCCATGAAGATCGCCGAGTACCTCACCGGTGAGAAATACGACTACGCCAAGCCAGTCGAACTCCCGGATCTGAACGATTCGAGCCCGCGCGGCACCGCCACCACCGTCGGTGACGGCATCACCGTCGCCGCCGCCATGCGCGACGGCAACGCCCTGGCCGAGGCAAAGAAGCTCTTCGGCCTGCCCTCCGCCGCCATCTCCGGCGCCGACGGCGGCCGAGCCTCCATCTCCCACTCCACCCTGGGCCTTTCCACAGCGCTGAACATGGACACCAACGAGATCGGCCTGACCTGGTTCGGCCAGGCTCTGGATCTGACGAAACTGAAAGAACTCGGGATTGACGAGTACGCCGGAGACGAGGCCATGGGAATGCTCGACACCGCCGAGAACCTCGAGATCCCCGCCCTCAAGGAGGTGTCCTGCTTCGGCGTGTACACCACCGCCACCGCCGAGGGCCTGGGTTCCTGCACCAACATCCTGGGCACCTTCGACCGCTACGAGGACCTGCGCGACCCGGTCGTCGGCGAGTCCCGTCAGAAGCAGTGGGGTCTCACCGACCTCTCCTCTCTCGTCCTCGGCAACGACGCCCTGGTCAAGCAGCTCACCGGCGACACCGAGGAAACTCCCTTCCTCGACGACCTGATGGACAACATCACCAGCGAGGACGACCGCCTGAAGTTCGCCAAGGACTTCGTGCGCTTCACCCAGAACGTGACCACCGAGGAGATCGAGGTCCCGGTTCTCGACGAGAACGGCGATCCGGTCACCAATAACGGGGAGCAAGTCACGGAGAAGCAGACCCGCGAAACCACCGCCGCCTGGCTGACCTCGGACTACGGTCTGCGTGATCCCGTCACCGTGGAGTGGCTCGGTCACCGCGTCGTCTTCTTCCCGGCCGTCGACGTCAACGGCACCTCCCGTCCGAATCTGCTGAGCCTGCCGCAGATCGAGAAGATCACTGATGACGCCGACACCGGCCTGCTACCCAAGGTCAGCCTCGTCACCTGGGACAACGCCTTCGGCCTGGGCACGGTCACCCTCGACGTCCTGACCCGTCCGGACCGGATCTTCACCAACTGGGCCGAGAGCGTCACCCTGCCGGACGACCTGAAGTACGTCGGTGACCTGCTGGGACTCAGCGGTTCCGAGAACGCCGAGCAATCTGAGGCGGCCGAGGACGAAAAGGAAGCGGAGGGCACCGATTCCACGGAGACTGAGTCCCCCGCTTCCGCGTCTTCCACGCCCTCCTCCCCCGCTCGTATTTCCACCCAGGAGCTCACCGAGGAGCAGGCACCGTCCAGCAGCGCCCCGGAGCCCCCAGCTGAAGACCCGACTACTCCGTCGGCCGCCGAGGGCACCCCCACGCCTTCGGAGGCTCCGACCGAGGACCCCTCCGACGAGGCCGAGGACACCACGACCGACTAAGGGAAGGACGGGGCCTCGTCCCCGTCCTCGGCCGTCAGAGCCAGAGCGCCAGAGCGACCAGACCCAGGGTCACCAGGATCACCGCGACGTCGAGCACGCCGATCTTCAGATAGCGCAGCCGCAGGTCACGGCCGGTCTTGTTCTCCGCGGCGTACGTGAACCCGCGGGCCTCCAAAGCCTCCACGGTGGTGCGCACCGACTTCGCCGTGTTCAGCATGATCGGGTAGAAGGACTTCACCACCAGGGTGCACCAGTGGATCAGCGCCCTGATCTTCAGGAGGTCCTTCCCCTGCGGTGGCGCACTGCGCAGCCGGAATCCATCGAAGACGGTGGTGTACTCCTCGACGATGATCGGTAGCATCCGGTAGCCGTAACTCACGCCGAAGGCGAGCAGGACCGGGGCCCGCATCGCCAGCAGAGCATCCGACAGCTTCTCCGGGTCGAGCGAGACGAACGCCGCCATCGACGCCAACGACACCGCGCCGAGCTTCATGTTGAGCTCCACCAGGGCCCACAACGTGCCGGAATCGCCCCCGAAGAACAGGGACACCACCAGCAGTGAGAGCACCTGTCCCACCAGTCCAATCACGAACAACCCCAGGATCAGCGGCCCCACCCTGGCGAGGAACACGCTGACCACGCCGATGGCGAACAGGGCGGTGAGGCTCGCCGTGTCATGGGTGAACCACGGAGCGACGGCCAGGATCAGGTACCAGACGATGACCGCCCGGGGATCCATCGCCGCGAACAGTCCGCCGCGGGTGGCGTACGCGGTCCGGAGAAGTTCCAGCTTGATCCACTCGGCGCTGAGGACGTCGTGAGTCTTACGCTCCCGGCGCCGGTCCTGGTGCGCGTCGATATCTGCTTCATGCGCTGAATGTGCTGTCTGTGTCGCCATGACCTACACCTGCTCCTTCTCTTCCACGGTGGCCAGACGGTCCACCAGTTCATCCACCGACAGCGGGACGGGATCCATGCCCAGCTCCACTCCCAGTTGCGCGACCTGCGGGGGCACCAACCGGGCCCGGGTGACCAGGTCCACATCGGCGAAGAGTTCACGCGGGGTGACGTCCGCCAACACCGTGCCCTCCCCCATCACGAGGACCCGCGTCGCCCAGTCGGCCACCAGCTGCATGTCGTGGGTGGCCACCACGGCACAGCGGATGGTGTCCGCCAGTTCGGCGAGCATCCCGATGACCCCGTCCCGCGACCGGATGTCCAGGCTGGCGGTCGGTTCATCCAACAACAACACCCGTGGACGCATCGCCAGGCCGATGGCGATCGTCGCTCGGCGCTGCTGCCCGCCGGACAGGGCCCGGCCGTCCCGGTCCGCCATCTCGCGGAGGTTGACCCGGTCGATGACCCGGGTGGCGATGGCCTCCGCATCAGGGATCCTCCGCCCGGTGGGGAACAGCTCGACATCCTTGCGCACCGACTCGGTGAGGAACATCCGTTCCGGGTGCTGGTACAGGTACGACACCAGGTCAGCCAGCTGGGCAGCGGAACGCTTCCGGGAGTTCACCCCGCAGACCTCCACCGTGCCGGAGCGCGGGACGATCAGTCCGGTCAGCAACTTCAGCAGGGTGGACTTGCCGGCCCCGTTGGAGCCCACGACGGCGACGCGTTCCCCCTCGTGCAGAGTCAGGTCGATGCCGTCGAGCACCGGGGTGATGCTGCCGCCGACGGACCGGTAGCCGTGGCGCACGCCCTGCAGTCGGGCGATGGAGTCGGCCGCGGCGTTCGCCGTGTGCCCCCGGATAGGTGGGTTGGACGGGTTGGTTGCCCCGGACGAGACCGTCGGGGACGCAGCGGCGTCGGGCACCATGTCATGGGTCCCCACCAGACCGTCCTGCCGTAGCTGGTCGGCGGCCTCCGCCACTGTCAGCGCCGGCTGGCCCACCCCGATACGACGACCGATGTCGGTGACCGTCGGGGCCGGGATACCGTGTGACTCCAATTCCCCGGCCCGGGCCATCGCCTCACGGACCGGAAGGTGCCACACCGGGGCACCGTCGTTCATGAGGATGACCGAGGAGGCGTAGCGGGCGATGAACTCCGCGTGGTGTTCGATGGCGATGATCGTCGTGCCGACCTCACGGTTCAGCTTCTCCAGCTGCCGGTAGGTTTCCTCGGCACGGGCCGGGTCCAGTTCAGCCACCGGCTCGTCGACGATGACGACCTCCGGACGCAACGCCAGCACGCTGGCCAGCGCCACCAGGTGGGCCTGGCCGCCGGACAGCTGCCAGACGAACCGTTCGGAGAGTCCCTCGATCCCCAGCTGGGACAGTGCTTCGTCCCGCCTCTGCCCGAAGTCCTCCAGTCCGTAGTTCACCGGACCGAAGGCGACCTCGTCCCGCACGGTCGGACGGACCAGCTGGTTCTGGAAGTCCTGGTAGACGTAGCCGACGGTACGGGACAGTTCGGCGACGGTGGAGTCGAAGGTGTCGATGCCGTTCACCCGGACGCCGCCGGCGAACTCACCCGACCAGTAGTGCGGGATCATGCCGTTGAGGGTCTTGCACAGGGTGGTTTTTCCGGATCCGTTGCCGCCGACGACGGCCACGAAGTCGCCCTTCTCGATCGTGAGGTTCACGTTGCGCAGGGAATCCACCTCCGCGCCCGGGTAGCGGAAGGACAGGTCGGTGATCTGGATGAAGTTCACTGCGTCCCACCCTTTTTCCCGCTCTTCTTCTGGGACACCCGGAACAGCAGTACAGCCAGGGCGAGCACGACCGCGACCGCGGCGACCGACACCCACAGGACACCGTTGCCGTACTCGCCGAGGAAGTCCGGCGACCATTCGCCGGCGCTGACGTCGAACGCCTCGAGGAAGGCGAATCCGAAGGACGCCACCGACAGCAGGACGGCCACCGCCACGAAGGCCGCGTTACCACGGGCCTGTCCCGGAGGACGCTCACCAGGCTGGCGCGGACGTATGCCCATCAGTGGCTCGATGCGTCCGTGCAGGCGGGGGATGATCCACATGGCGGGGATCGCACCGAACAGGATGCCGCTGGTCACCAGGTCGGTGACGAAGCCGACACCCTCGACGACCAGGATCGACTCCGGGAGGCCGGAGACGTACTCGGCGTCCTCGACACCGATCCACACCTTGGACAGGTCGACGACGGCGGACAACAGCTTGTCGATGCCGATGATGACGATGGCACCGATCCAGATCTGCGGCACCGAGGTCACCCTCCGCACCAGCGAACCACCGATGTAGATCCCGAGGAACATCTGCAGGTAGCCTTCGACCTCCGCCAGTCCGGAGAAGTCACCCATGAGCAGGTCGGTGAACACGATCTCGCCCAGCGGGGCGCCGAGTGCGGCCCAGAACGGGGAGAACAGCACTGCCATGGTCAGCGGGATGAAGATCATATTGGAGATGGAGATGTCCACCGGGCCGACCTGGATGTCCGGGATGAGCTCGAGCATGATGTTCGACAGCCCGAACAGGGACATGGACAGCACGAACACCATGAGCTTCTGCGGGGTGGTCAGCTCGATGATTCCGTTGGCACCGCGGGTGCGCAGGGTGCCGCGGCGCCCTGCCTGGTCGGCGCGGTCGGGGCGGGCGGGGGAAGGGCGTGTGGCAGTTGACGGTGATGAAGGGGAGGACGGTGATGACGGTGAAGACATGGTCGTGTCACTTTCTCCGGTGGGGGCACCGGGGCGGAGGGTCAGGAGATCGTCGCGTGGGATGCCCGGGGTGCCTGGGTTGCGCGGGACACAGGAGGCACCGGGGTCGGAGGGAGAAGGGCGATGAGCTGGGAGAGGTTGTCGACGGCACCGGTGGCTGTACCGGACCGCACAGCATCGGCGATCTCGTCATTGCCGCTGTCACCACCGCGCACCAGGTACCGGTGTCCGATGCCGGCGTCGCGTGCGCCGGACATGTCGTTGTCGATCTTGTCGCCGACCATCAGGCAGTCCTGCGGAGAGATGTCTGCCGGCAGCTCCTCCAGAGCGGAGTCGAAGATGCCGGGATGGGGTTTCTTCACCCCGACCTCGTCGGAGAACACCCAGCTGTCGAAGGTCCTGTTGAGACCGTATTCGGTGATCAGGGCACGCACCCCGCGTCCGCTGATGGTGTTGGACACCATCACGACCGGGACGCCTGCCTCCTGCGCGGCACGCAGCAGTTCGGCGGCACCCGGGCGCAGCATCTTCCGGGAGCGGGTGCGGTAGAGCAGGACGGTGAGCAGGTCTGCGTGCCCGGCGACGACTTCGCGTTGACGACTTGTGAGGTCCACGAACTCGGTCCAGTAGATCTCCGGGGTGACCTCCCTGCTGGTGCCGGCGGACTGTTCGGCGGCCTTGAACTCGCGGTAGCGCTTCCGGGCGCGTTCGACGAGGTTCGCCGCGGTCCCCGTGGAGACCGGGTCCCCGGCCTTGGCACAGGCCGCCGCCAAGGCCTCGGCCACCGCCAGCGAGGGCTGCGGGTGCGGCCAGGTCTCGGAGATCACGCCACCGTGGTCGATCAGCAAGGCCCGGATCGTCGTACCCGACGCCGTGTCCGGACCGTCCGCTCCGGCTGCCACATCCGGGCCGTCCGGGCCGTCCGGGCCGGCGAGTCCCCGCAGGACCTCCGCCAGGTCCCCCGGGGTCTCGAGGACAGCGTCCGCCTGAACCTCCACCGGGAACGGCGGATTGTCGGTGTGCTTGTCCCGGGTGAGGATCACGGCCCCGACCCCGGCACGCCGACCCGCGACGACATCACGGTCCAGGGTGTCGCCGACATACCAGCACTCATCACACGCGGCGCTGAGCGCACGAGCGGTGAGGCGGATCATGTCCGGGTGAGGCTTGCGGATACCGACCTCATCCGAATAGTTCTGGGCGGTCAGGAATACGTCGAGGCCGTGCCTGGCAAACAGCCGGCGGTGGTGCAGCCCGGAATGTGCGTTGGATGCGATGCCGATCGGGATGCCCGCCGCCGCAGCGGTCTCGAGCAACTCACGGGCCCCGGTGCGCAGGATGTGCTCGGTGCGCGCCTCAGCCAGATCGGCCAGCAGTTCCGGGGCGACGGCCACCAGGGCGTCCCGCACCTCGTCCGGGAAATCAGGGACGTAGAACTCCCCGACGATCTCCGCCGGACTGAGCTCACGTGGGGCGGGTCGCCGCGAGGAACCGTGCTTGAAGTGTGTCAATGATGCCGCCGCCGCTGCGATTGCACGGTCGAGAAGGTCTGTGTCCTTCGCCAGAAGTTCCGCAGTGTCCGCGGTCTGCGTGGCCGTGCCGACCCTGCGTACAAGGTAGTCGCGCAGGACGCTCCGCTGACGCTCAACGGCGTCCTCTCTGGTGCGGGTCGTGAACAGCACCCCTCCGAAATCGAGGATCAGGCCGGCAGGTGCGGACTGTGGCGGCCACAGGTCCCCCGCGGACGGGGAGTCCAGGGAGTCCAGGGCGGCCGGGGGGACGGGCATCGGTTCTGTCGTGGGTGTCGGGCTCATAGCGGGAGACGGTAGTAACGGCAGGAGAAGCGCACGTTGTCGGAAAGTGAACAGGTCGGCACCAGAAGATGGAATCCACTGGAACCTTCCAGTGAAATCCCGCGCCACCAGGCACGGACCATCTTTTCTGGGTAGGTTCTGTGCCCATGAGGAAGAACAGGACCGTGACCCTGTCCGCCGTCGCCGCAGCATCAGAGGTCTCGGTGTCCGCGGCGTCACTGGCGATCCGCGGCGAGGACGGCGTGTCCGAGGCCACGCGGGCCCGCGTACTCGCCGCGGCGGAGAAGCTCGGGTACCGCCCTGCGGTTCGCTCGCGCGTTCTACGTCCGTCCACGCGCCCGGTGTTGGCCGTGCTGCTCAACGACCTGTCCAGCCCGTACAACCACGACGTCGTATCCGGCATCGAGGCAGCCGCCGAAGCCGCCGGGTCATCCACCACGCTGGCGCACGGCGGAAAAGACGTGCAGCGTCTGGAACAGCGGTTCTTCTCCCTGGCTTCGTCGAATCCCGACGGCATGGTGGTCATCAGTTCCAGGCTGCCGATCGACTCCCTGGAAGAGATCGCCTCCAGGATCCCGGTCACGGTCGTCGGCCGGCTCCCCTACGAGGTCCCCGGGGTCGACTCCATCTCCAACGACGACGCCTCGGGGGCCGCCGCAGCCACCGAACACCTGCTGTCGCTGGGGCACCGCCGGATCGCCTTCCTCCGGTCATCGACCCGTCCTGCCGCGATGCACCGCCAACGCGGGTTCACCCGGGTCATGCACGCCGCGGGGCTTGCCGACCCGGTGACCGTGGGCCCGACCGACGCCGAGTGGGCCATCCAGCGCATCGCCGAACGCCGGCCACTGTCCCTGGGTCAGGGCGCGACCACCGCCGTGGTGGCGAACAACGACCGGATGGCACTGCGACTGGTCAGTGCCGCCCTGGATGCCGGACTGTCACTGCCGGAGGACCTCAGCGTCACCGGCTACAACAACTCGGCGCTGTGCACGCAGATGCGTCCCACCCTGACCAGTATCGACCAACCGACCTACGACATGGGTGGCCGTGCCTTCGCGATGGTGCGCTCCCGTTCCACTGGGCGCCGGGATGACCTCCACCTCCAGATGGCCCCCTCACTGGTGGCCCGGGGGTCGACGGGCAAGGCTGCGGTCGAGAAGTAGACCGGGGTCAGTCCTCGTCCCCTCCCCCAACAGAGCATTGGCCCCCGGAAGCAGGATTCACCACCAGTTCACCGGTGCGCAGAGCCACCCTCACCCACCGTTCACACTCAACTCGTAGCGTCTGTCGACGGATCACACATGACGTCAAGAAAGCAGAACGTGAAGCACACCCGAATCACCCGCACCGCCCGCACCGCCACTGCCGCACTCGGCGCGGTCTCCCTGCTCGCCACCGCCGCCGCCTGCAGCGACGACGACAACGGCTCCGGTTCCGGATCAGGCAGCCCGGACCTCCAGAGCCGTTCGGCCGAGGGCGACATCACCGAGAACGGTGGCGCACGACGTCTCGACGGCGACCAGGGCGACTACGTCCGTGACGCCGTCTCCGCCACCGGCGCCAAGAACGTCATCCTGCTCATCGGTGACGGCATGGGCGACTCCGAGATCACCGCCGCCCGCAACTACGCCGAAGGTGCCGCCGGCAGCTTCAGCGGACTCGACGCCCTGCCGGTCACCGGGCAGTACACCCACTACGCCCTCAACAAGGACGGCACGCCGAACTACGTGACCGACTCCGCAGCGTCCGGCACCGCGTGGGCCACCGGCACCAAGTCCTACAACGGCGCCATCGGTGTCGACATCCACGGCGAGAACCAGACCAACCTCATCGAGAAGGCCAAGGACGCCGGCCTTGCCACCGGCAACGTCTCCACGGCCGCGATTCAGGACGCCACCCCGGCTGTGCTGGCCGCCCACGTGGACGCCCGCAAATGCTACGGTCCGGATGACACCGAGGAATGTGGCGACGACCTGCTCGACCAGGGCGGTGCCGGCTCCATCTCCGAGCAGTACCTCGAGTCGCGTGCCGATGTCGTCCTCGGTGGCGGGGCCGAGAGCTTCGACCAGAACGCCAAGGCCGGCGACTGGGAGGGCAAGACCCTGCTGGAGCAGGCCGGGGACCGCGGCTACCAGCTGCCCACCAACGCAGAGGAACTCGACGCCATCACCGAGGCGAACCAGGACGCACCTGTCCTCGGACTCTTCGCCGAGGACACCATGCCGGTGCGTTGGGAAGGCGACCTCGCCGAGCAGCAGGGCTACCTGGAGCCCGCCCAGGAATGCACCGACAACCCTGAGCGCACCGGGGACATCCCCACCCTGGCCACGATGACCACCAAGGCCATCGATCTGCTCTCCGACAACGGGGACGGTGCCGAGAACGGCTTCTTCCTGCAGGTCGAGGGCGCCTCCATCGACAAGGAGAACCACGCCGCCAACCCCTGCGGCCAGATCGGGGAGACCGTCGACCTTGACGAGGCCGTCCAAGAGGCACTCGCCTTCGCCGAGGAGGACGGTGACACCCTGGTCATCGTCACCGCCGACCACGCCCACACGAGCCAGGTCCTCGGCAACGTCAGCGAAGAGGACATCGAGGCCCTGGCCGAGGACAAGGACATCAGCGTCGAGGAGGCCCGCGAGTCGGTGTACCCCGGCCTGTCCCGCCGCCTGATCACCCGCGAAGGCGCGGAGATGACCATCGGCTACGCCACCTCGGAGAACCAGGACAACCAGAGCCAGGGGCACACCGGTGCCCAGCTGCGCATCGCCGCCTACGGTCCGTCCGCCGCCAACGTCTCCGGCCTGACCGACCAGACCGACCTGCACTTCACCATCACCGACGCGCTCGGGTTGGAGTAGTCAGGCACCGTCAGACCCGCTGATTGTTCACCATGTGAAAGATCACAGCCGGAAACAGCACTCCCCAGTTGGTGGACGCGGCATCAGCGATTTAGAGTCACCTCATGACGTTCAAGAAACTCGCCGGAAGTCTGCTGTTCCGGATCATCGTGGCGATCATCCTCGGCATCGCCTGCAGCTTCTTCTTCCCGGACGGGCTCGCGCGCGTCTTCGTGACCTTCAACGGACTGTTCGGCAACTTCCTGGACCTGTTCATCCCGGTCCTGATCTTCGCACTGATCACCCCGGCGATCGCCGGCATCGGACGCAGCGCCGGACGCTGGCTCGGCATCACCGCCGGCATCGCCTACGCCTCCACCATCATCTCCGGACTGGTGGCCTTCGGCGTCGCCACCCTGACCTACGGGTGGCTGCTGGGCAATGACTCCTACGACACCCTCGTCGACATCGACGAGGGTGCCCTGGAGCCGTTCTTCGACATCGAGATGCCCGCCCCCTTCGAGATCATGACCGCGCTGATCCTGGCGTTCTGCATCGGCCTGGCGATGACCGCGGTGAAATCCGACGTGCTCTACACCGCCTCCCGTGAGCTGGAGAGCATCGTGATGAAGGTAGTGAAGACCTTCATCATCCCGCTGCTGCCGATCTTCATCTTCGGGGTCTTCCTGTCGATGGGCATGAACGGCCATCTCGTCGACGTGATCTCCGCGTTCATCAAGGTACTGCTGCTGGCCACCGTGATGACCATTCTCTTCATCCTCGCCCAGTACCTCTTCGCCGGCGCGGTCGCCGGACGCAACCCCTTCAAGGCACTGTGGACGATGATGCCGGCCTACGCCACCGCGCTGGGCACCTCCTCCTCCGCCGCGACCATCCCGGTCACCCTGGAGTCCGCGAAGAAGAACGGCGTGCCGGACAACGTCGCTGGCTTCGTCGTCCCGCTGTGCGCCACGATCCACCTGGCCGGTTCGGTGATGAAGATCTCGCTGTTCGCCCTGGCCGTGATCCACATCTTCGACCTGGACATCGGCACCATGCAGTTCATCGGATCCCTGCTGCTGCTGGGCATCATGATGATCGCCGCCCCGGGCGTGCCCGGTGGTGCCATCATGGCGGCCGCCGGCGTGCTCGGCGACCAGCTGGGCTTCACCGCCGACCACATCGCGATCATGATCGCCGCCTACATCGCCATCGACTCCTTCGGCACCGCGGCGAACGTCACCGGTGACGGCGCGATCGCGATGATCGTCGCCAAGATCTCCGACGGCAAGCTCGGTAGCCGCGACGGTGAGGGTGAGGACGCGGACGGCGCGAACGGCACCGATCCCGCCTCGCTGGACTCCCGCGAGGCCGCGTCCAGCGCACGTATCGCCGAGGACATCACCGACAGCCGTAACTGACGGGGAGACCGGACGCCCCGCGGCGTCCCGATGACGCCCCGTCCTGTGCCTCGGGAGGGGAGCGGGGCACCTGACCGGACCGAAGCGTGACGGATTAGGGGTTCGACTGCCAGCGAAACGGTGAATCCGTCATGCTTCGGTACGCAGCGGACGCGACACCGGAGCAGGACACCGGACACACCCTCCGAGGAGGGACACCGGCCGCGGCACGCAGGCGTCCCGGCGAGAGGTCTACTCCACGCCACCCAGGCGGTTCAGCGGCCAGACCTTGAACTGCACCTTGCCGACCACGTTGTCCAGCGGGATCGTGCCGTCCAGCGGGTCACCGGCGAGGTGGTAGTAGCGGGAGTCCTTCGAGTTGGTGCGGTTGTCGCCCATCAGCCACAAGGAGTCCTCCGGCACCTCGACCGGGCCGAAGTACTCACCCTGGCAGGCGTCCGCCCCGGTGCGCGGATCCACGGCGTAGGCCATCGGGTCCATGGTGTAGGAGTCGTCGACCTTCTCCCCGTCCACCATGATGCCGGGGTCACCCTCCTGGCACTGCACGGTCTGACCGCCGGTGGCGATCACACGCTTGACCAGGGTGAACTCGTCGGGGGCGAGGATCCCGATCTTCTCCAGGCCGTTCTGCATCGCAGCAACCAGCGCCTGGTCGGAGCGGGTGGAGGTGTAATCCTCGTTCCATGCCTCGGTGCCGGTGAATACGACCACGTCACCCTGCTCGACATCACTGAAACGGTAGGAGAGCTTGTCGACGAAGATGCGGTCGTCGGTGCAGTCGTCGCAGCCGACCAGCGTGGGCTCCATCGACTCCGACGGGATCTGGTACAGCCGCCCGATGAAGGTGTTGAACAGCCCGAGGAGCAGAATCGCCACGATGAAGGTGAGGACGTACTCCGCCCACACCGGCATCTTCTTCTTTTTCGCCGCAGCGCCGCCGGCAGCACCGGACGACACCGGACCGGACGGATTCACGGGCTCTGGTTCCACTGCTCTGCTGTCACTCACCCTTGAGAGCCTATCCGGTAGCCCCTCCGAACTGCCCACTGACGCGCATGAGCTGTGTCTCGCCGAATCCACACCGGCCAGCCACCGACCTACCCGTTGACCGCGAACCAGCGTCCCGCGATCCGGTTCAGCGTCACCTCCATGTCGTACAGGGTACTGAGGTTCACCGAGGTCATGGTTTCCGCCACCGGCCCGGCGGCGAGCACCGTCCCGTCCTTCACCATGAGCACATCGGTCGTGGAGGCGGCGACCTCCTCGACGTGGTGGGTGATCAACACCGAGGTCAGGGCCGGGAGTTGGACGCGCATCTCGTCGATGACCCGCAGCAGGGTCTCGCGCCCGGGCAGATCCAGGCCGGTGGACGGTTCGTCGAGCAGCAGCAGTTCCGGGTCGGTGACCAGTGCCCGGGCGATCAGGGTGCGGGCCTTCTCTCCCTGGCTCATCTGGCTCCACAGTCGCTCGGTGCGCCCTGCCATCCCCACCAGCTCGATGACCTCCTCGGCGCGCTCGCGGTGGGCGACGGTGTAGTCGAAGCGTCGGAGGTAGCCGTTGGACGCCGAGACCCCGGACAGCACCGCCTCGGCGCAGCTGATGTCGTCGAGACGCTGTTTCGGGTCGACGTAGCCGATGCGCTTCTGCAGTTCGCGGGTGTCGGTGCGTCCCAACGTCTCGCCGAGGACCTCCACGGTGCCGTCCGTGGGGTACAACCGCGCACCGACGAGTTTCAGGATGGTGGACTTACCCGCGCCGTTGGGCCCGAGCACCGCCCAGTGGCTACCGGTGGGCACGGCGAGGTTCACGTCATGGATGAGGTGCTTGTCGCCGCGTCGGACGGAGACATCGGTGATACTCAGGGCAATACTCATGCCCCAGGAGGCTACTCCTCAGGTGTTTGGTAGATTCCTCCGAATGCCACGAAAAGCGTTGCGGATCGCCCTGCCTGTCCTCGGGATCATCTTGGTCGCCGCGAACCTGCGCGCCGCCCTGACCACCGTCGGCCCGGTGCTCAGCGACATCCAGGACGATCTGGGACTCACGTCGTCCACCGCGTCCTACCTGGTCAGCCTGCCGCTGCTGGGGTTCGCGGTGATCTCCCCGGTGGCCCCGCTACTGGCGCGGCGCTTCGGCCTGGAGCGCATCGTCGCCATCGCGCTGGCGGTACTGGCGACGGGCCTGCTGTTGCGCTCCACCCCGCCGGACGCACTGCTGTGGTTGGGCACGGCCTTGATCGGCATGGCGATCGCAGTGCTGAACGTGGTGCTGCCGGCCTGGGTGAAGCGCGACTTCCCCACCTCGATCGGCCAGGTCACCGGCACGTACGCCGCAGTGCAGTCCGGGGTGGCGGCGATCGCGTCCGGCGTGGCGGTCCCGGTGGCGGGCCTGAGTGCGTTGGGCTGGCGGTTGCCGCTGGGCATGTGGGCCGGCCTGGCACTGATCGCGCTGGGGGTACTGCTGCCGATGCTGCGGAAGCGTCCTGCGCCGACGGCGCCAAGCGCGACGGGAACGACTGCCCGCACGGCCACGGACACCCGGAACGTCCTCCCCCGTCAGGACGCCGCCCCCACCCCGCGCCCCCTGTGGCGCAGCGCGCTGACCTGGCAGGTGACGGGGTTCATGGGCCTGCAGTCCACCCACTTCTACGTCCTGGTCACCTGGCTGTCCACCATCGAGCGGGACGCCGGAATCAGTGACACCGCCGCCGGAACCCACATGTTCCTGGTCAACGCCTTCGGCATCGTCGGCAGCCTGGTCTGCTCGGCCCTGATCGCCCGACACCGTGACCAGCGGTTCATCGGCGCGATCCTACCGTTGTTCCTGCTGGCGTCCTCACTAGGACTTCTTCTCGCTCCGGAGGCCGCCGCCCTGTGGGCGATCCTGGCCGGCCTCGGCGGCGGGGCCAGCATCACCCTGTCACTGTCCTTGTTCGGTCTTCGTACCCGACACCACACCACCGCGGCGTCCCTGTCGGGCCTGGCGCAGAGCATCGGTTATGTGCTGGCCGCAGTCGGTCCGGTGGCCGTCGGCGCGCTGCATGACGCCACCGGATCGTGGTCGCCGGCACTGGTGTCTCTGGTGGTCATCGACGTGATCCTCATCGGTGCCGGCTACCTCGCCGGACGGGACCGGACGGTGGACTGACTGCGGACTGACGGCGGACTGACGGCGGACTGACGGCGCTGGGCAACGCCTGCCCCCGTTTTCGGGGTGTGATCGCAGGTCATCTGGCAGTTTCTCACCGCATTCGGTAAGTTCTTCTGCGGCACCTGGTCGTTTGCCGACAAAAGCACCGCCCGGACGCCCGACCTCGGCCCCGCCACCCCTGGGGCCCACGCGGTTGCACGCTTGACGCGTCCAGCCGTGGGCGCTTCCCGCCGACAGCGACAAGCTGTTCCAGTGCGGACAATATGGAGCGCCCTGCGACTACCCCGGACCTCGTGGGAGGCCGGGGTTTTCTCGTGTCCGGACCAGATGGCGGGACCACGGACCCCGCCCCGGAACATGTACCGGGCACTCCAAATCCCACCCCTGTGACCCGCCCCTCCCCCGGTCGCCACCCCCGCTCTAGGGGTGCGCTAGTGAGGCTATCCATTCCTCAAGCGGACACCATATCCGCAGGTCATCAGAATCTGGAATGTTTCCTCCAGGGAATTTGCTAATTCCATTGTGGAGCCTAACTACGTCTTGTATCGTCTATCGCGTCTCAGAAAATATGTGTCTTGAGACACACTTCCAGCCAACCTAACGGAGGTTGACACCGTCATGACGACGACAGAACGAAAGCCGACAGGTGCCGACGACGGCACACCGATCGAACAGCCCTTCACCCAGAACGAGAAGAAGTGGGTCGACAAGAAGAAGTACGCCTGGATCTTCTCCATGGTCCCCGCGGCGATCCCCCTGATCAACTGGGGCATCGTCGAGTGGATGAAGGCGATCAACGCGCCCGAGTTCATGGTGCACGCGTCCTGGTTCCTCGGCCCGATCGCCGTGTTCATCCTGATCCCGGTCGGCGACTTCGTCCTCGGCCGTGACGGCGAGAACGCCCCCGAGGAGTTCGTCCCGTGGCTGGAGGAGACCAAGTACTACCGGATCATCTCCTACCTGTACTTCCCCATCATGCTGGCCAGCCTGGTGCTGTGCTGCTGGCAGTGGACCTACGGCGGCCTGGAATGGTACGACAAGCTCGGCCTCGCATGGTCGATGGGCATGACCTCCGGTATCGGCATCGTCGCCGCCCATGAGCTCGGCCACAAGAAGGGCAGCTTCGAGCGCTGGCTCGGCAAGATCGTCCTCGCTGTGCCCGCCTACGGCCACTTCTACGTCGAGCACAACAAGGGTCACCACGTGAAGGTCGCCACCCCGGAGGACCCGGTGAGCTCCCGGATGGGCGAGAACGCCTACTCCTACCTGCTGCGCTCCATCCCGAAGCAGATCCCCCGCTCCTGGAACAACGAGAAGAAGCGCCTGGAGCGCGGCGGCAAGAGCCAGTTCAACCTGGACAACGACGTCCTCAACGCCTGGCTGATGACCGTCGTTCTGTGGGGCGTCCTGCTCGCCGTCTTCGGCATCAACATCCTGCCGTACATGCTGGTCCAGGCGATCATCGGCATCGCCCTGCTGGAGTTCGTCAACTATCTGGAGCACTACGGCCTGCTGCGCCAGAAGCTCGAGGACGGCCGCTACGAGCGCTGCTCCCCCGAGCACTCCTGGAACTCGGACAACCTGACGACCAACATCTTCCTGTACCAGCTGCAGCGCCACTCCGACCACCACGCCAACCCGACCCGTCGGTACCAGTCGCTGCGCTCGGACGTCTTCGCCCCGGAGCTGCCCGCCGGCTACGCGACGATGATCGCCGCCGCCGCGGTTCCCCCGGTGTGGTTCTGGATCATGGACAAGAAGCTGATGCAGTACTACAACTACGACCTCGACCGCGCCAACCTGCACCCCTCCAAAGCCGCCAAGCTGCGCGCCAAGTGGGGCGGCAAGGCACCCGTCTCCGAGACCGCAGGAGCCTAGGCACAATGTCCACGACTGCACCCAAGAAGACCTCCGGTTCCGCCACCCAGACCGATCTGGACGCCCTCCGCGCCGCCGGTGGCGGGAACATCCCGGAGAACCAGGCGCCGCCGCAGAAGATGACGAACCCCACGTTCCACTACACCATGTGCATCGGGCTGACCGTCCTCGGTCTCGCCACGCTGGTCCTGGGGATCCTCGGCTGGACCGGAACGGCCTTCCTCAAGGAGGCCTACCCCTGGCTGATCGCCATCTCCCTGTTCTTCACGCTCCCGGGCCTCGTCGGGCTCTACCGTGGGCCGGGCGTCCCGTCCACCCACGTCATTCCCCGGCCGAAGAACCGCAAGCCGATCGACTACGCCGCCGGTGCCGGCGGTGCGGCGGGCCCGACGCCCAGCGCCTGACAATCACCACTCACCTCCTGACCACACCTGACCGTGCTTGACCCATAAGACCCGAGAAGAGAGGACGCCACCGTGGCTGTCTACCAGTGCCCCCTGTGCGACTACCGAGTCGACACCGAAGCCGGCGACGACGCAGAGGGCTTCGCCCCCGGATTCGACTGGGAGAACGAAGTTCCCGAAGACTGGTTCTGCCCCGACTGCGGAGTCCGTGACAAGGTGGACTTCGAGAAGGTCGGCTAGACGGCGCAGGTCCGCACCCGGAACCTGCCACCTGGCCATGTGAAAGAAAGGACGCTCCCATGGACGACTACAAGGTCTATGAATGCCTGCAGTGCGGATACATCTACGACGAGGCTGAAGGCGACCCGGACGAGGGTTTCGAGCCCGGAACCCGCTGGGAGGACATCCCCGACGACTGGGAGTGCCCGGACTGCGGCGCGGCGAAGGCCGACTTCGAGATGGTCCAGATCAGCCGCAAGTAGTCTGCCGACTCCCCTTCCCCGGGCCGACGGGAAGTGCCACCACCGACATCGGCGGTGACACTTTTCGCGACCTGGGGTTTTGTCGTCACACCCCACCCACCCGCACACACCGTTCTGCTCCAGGAAGGCCTCATGTCCACCAGCACCCACCGCATCGCCGTCATCGGCGGCGGCGTCGCCGCACACACCCTCGTCAAGGCCTACGCCACCGCATCGGACGCTGCGTCCGATGCGTCCGATGCGTCCGATGCGTCCGACACCACCATCGACATCTTCACCACCGAACCCCACGCCCCCTACCGGCGTCCCGAGGTGAACAAGGGGATCCTGCTCAAGGGCAAGACCCCCGCCGACGTCGCCCTGCCTGCCGCGCCGCTGGAGACCCCCGGGGTCACCCTGCACCTGTCGACCCCGGTCACCCACATCGACACGGACGCCCGCACCCTCACCGCCGGCGGCACCACCTACCAGTGGGACCAGCTGGTCATCGCCACCGGCGCGGGCCCGCGCCTGCTCGACCCCGCGGAGACCCCGTGGCAGGCCGGCCGCGACGTCCACTACATCCGCACCCCGGAGCATTCCACCGCGCTGCGTGCCCGGTTGGACGAGCTGGACGCCGAGGACACCGTCGTCGTGGTCGGTGGTGGTGTGCTGGGCCTGGAGGCCGCCTCCGCCGCCGCGACGATCGGTGACGCGCCGGTGCATGTCCTGGAGATGGCCGACGAGGTCTGCTCCCGGATGCTGCCGCCGGCCGCCTCCCAGTGGCTGCGTGAACGTCACGCCGAGAACAAGGTTTCCGTGACCTGTGGTTTGGACGCTGCGGCGCTCGCCGCGGAGATCGACCGGTTGGATCCGGCGGTGGTCGTCGTCTCCGTCGGTGCGGTGCGCGACACGATGTTGGCCGAGGACGCCGGCATCGCCGTCGGTTCCGGCCCCGGTGGCGGCATCATCGTCGACCCCGCCGGTCGGACGTCCGCACCGGACGTGTGGGCGGTCGGCGACTGTGTCGAGGTCCACGGGGTCATCGACGGGGTGGAGGTGACGGTGCGTCCCGAGGACGAGGGGTCGGCCCGTGCGTTGGGCACCATCGTCGGACGCCAGCTCGGAGCCGTGAACGACTCCGGCGACGCTGCCGGCTCCTACCTTGAGGAGCAGCGGCGTGGCTGGACGAACCAGTACGGACTGATGCTCAACACCCTCGGCGAGGCGGGACTGGTCGAGGGCCGGCGCGAGCAGGTGGAGCTGTCCTCCCCCGAGGAACTCGTGGTCTACACGGTGGCACCCGCCGCCGACGGCTCCGGCGACGTAGTCGTCGGGGTCACGACGGTGGGACGCAGCCCCGAGGTCCGTGCGGCCAAGGGTGCGGTCGGCACCGTCCTGACTGCCTGAGCCCTGGCCTCTGGCCCCTGACCGTCGGACATCTGCCCCGGTGTCGCTAAGTGTCCCCATTTCGGTCGTCCCGTGTGTAGTCGAGTGACCGATTCGGGTACAGCTAGCGACACCTGAACCAAGAGCGCTGACCTCGGAACCAGAAGAACCCCCGGCACCATGCCGGGGGTTCAGTGGTGCCGTCCTACTGCTGGACGGGCTGCCGGGCCGGCAGGATGCGGCCCTCGCCCTTGATGACATAGAACACGGTGACAGCCAGGACGAGAAGGCCGAGGATCAGGCCGAAGATCGACCCGATGCCGACGGCGGCGTCGATCGAGGCAGTCTCGAACTCCTCGCCGAAGTCCGACATGAATGATCCGCTGCCGCCGACCACGCCGAAGAAGTCTGCGGCGCCGAACTTGGTGACCAGTGCGATGAAGCTGTAGATGGTCAGCAGGCCGCCACCGACGGCGGCGAGAAGGGCTCCGGCCTTCGGCGCCGAGCTGGTGGCCAGCATGACCGCGCCGGCGATGAGCAGCACGATGACCAGCAGGGCGATGTAGAGGTACAGGGTCCGGGTGATGGCGTCACCGCCGGCGGTGATGACACCGAAGCCGTTCATCGGCGCCGCCTCGCCGTCGGCCTCCATCTTCCCCCAGGGGAAGAAGAAGTTACCGATGCTCAGCAGGAGCAGAACGCCGACGGCCGCGGCGACGTACAGCGGCTTGAGCAGGTCGGTCAGTGTATCCATCGCCGAGTTCTTCGGGGCACCGGCGGCGGGAACCCCCCACTGCGGCCCGGTGGGACGCTGCGCCAGGGCGATGATCGAGGGGATGTTCGGCTCGTCGTCGCCCGGGGCGTCCAGGGCGTGGTCGTACTCGGTGCGCTTGGCGGGGTCGCCGAGGACGGCCCGGGCAGCGGATACCTCGCTGACCTGCGGGGTGTCGTCGGTGAAGCCGTTGCTGCGCAGCTCGGAGAGGCGGCGGTCCAGCTGCTCGGCGAGCTGCTCCGGCGGCTCCGCGCGGGAGAGGCCGAGACTGGTGTAGAGGTCGTAACCCGACATGATGTGTCTCCTTCTCTTTCTACTGCTCGGCGTTGGGCCGCTGGGTGTTCGGGTTGTCTCCGTCGGACTGGTCGGACGGGTCGGAGGGAGCATCCTGCGTGTCGGACGCAGCGTCCTGCGGAACGGGTGCCGCGCTACCGGACGCAGCCTTGCCGGAGGTCCAGGCCTGCGGCAGCAGGGAGCCCTGCAGCCGCAGCACGACCAGCACCCCGACCGCCAGCGTCAGCACACCGACGATCAGGCCGAGGACCGCACCGGCGCCCACGGACGGCGACGGCAGCGAGCCGAAGTCCTCCTCGCCGCCGAAGAGATCGTCCGCCCCCAGCTTGGTGAACAGTGCCCACACGCCGTACAGCGTGAGCAGGCCACCGGCCACAGCGACCAGCAGTGCACCGAAGCGGGTGTCGCGGGTGAGGCCCAGCAGAACCGTGCCGACGACCAGCAGGATGAGGATGACCAGGGAGAGCAAGGTGTAGCCCGGACGGGTGTCACTGAGGAACAGGTTCCCGAAGCCGCTCATGTCCATCGATGCCGAGCCGAAGCCGGTGATCGTGAACGTGAGCGTCGCCGGCCCGTCCGTCATGGTCACCTTGCCCCAGTTGAAGAAGAAGGTGATGAAGGCGAGCACCGTCAGCAGGCCGGACACCGCCGCCAGCGGCAGCGGGGTGAGGAAGCGGTCGATCGCGGCGAGCACGTTCGCGCCACCGGAGCCTGCACCGTTACCTGCACTGTTACCGCCGGCCATGTCCCAACCAGCACCTCGCTGCGCGAGCGCCTTGATCCACGGCACGTCCGCCTCGGCGGCAGTGCCGGGGGCGGCGTCCAACGCACGGTCGTACTCGGTACGCCGGCCGGCATCGCCGAGGACGCTGCGGGCGATGAGCACCTCGTCCAACCGCGGGTCGGAATCCTGGACACCCTGGGCGCGCAGGTCCGAAATCTGCCGGTCCAGCTCAGTGGCGAGCTGCTCCGGCGGATGAGCCCGGGACAGTCCCAGGCTCTGGTACAGGTCATAGCCTGACATGTTGCTCCTTGTCGTGATTATCGTGATTATCGTGATTGCCGTGATTGCCGTGATTGCCGTGGTTGTTTCGGTCAGCGTTCATCCACCAGCACCTTATCGAAGACGTGTCCGACGGTAGGGCCACTGGTCCACAGGTTAGGCTCGAATCATGCCTTCCGATACTCCGCACCATGTCGCCACCACGACCGGGCGAACCAGCAACCACTGGGTGGTCGGGACCACCACCGGCCCGGTGAAGGGACACCCGGTGAACCGGGCCATCGCCTTCCGCGGCATTCCCTACGCCGAACAACCGACCGGTGACCTGCGCTTCCGTCGTGCCACAGAAAAGCAGCCCTGGCGGGGTGTGCTGCTCGCCGAACGCTCCGGTGACTACTGCCCCCAGTGGCGCAACCCTAAGGTCGGCTGGATCGGCTCCGAGCACTGCCTGTGGCTCAACGTCGTGGTCCCCCGGCCGCCCGCCTCCCCGGCCCGCCAGGTGTTCGACCCCACCACGCCGCGTCCGGTCGTCGTCTACCTGCACGGCGGCAGCAACATCCACGGCTCCGCCGGTGAGCCGCTGCTCTCCGGCGAGTACTTCGCGGGCGCCACCGACAGCATCTACGTGGCGGTGAACTACCGGGTCGGCATCCTCGGCCAGCTCGCTCTCGGCAACGCCGACGACCTCGACGCCGAGCGTTTCGACAGCAACACCGGGCTCTCCGACATCATCACCGCCATCGAGTGGGTGCACGCCAACGCCGAGAGCTTCGGCGGGGATCCGTCGCGCATCACGGTGATGGGTGAGTCGTCCGGCGGGGCGATGGTCACCGCGCTCAGCGCCACCCCGCGGGTCGCCGACCTGGTCGCCGGGTTCATCGCCCAGTCGCCGGCGGCAGCGATGGTGCACACCCCACAGACGGCAGGACGCCTCGCCGACACCGCGCTGCAGATCCTGCGCGGCAGTGAGGACGGCAAGCGTCCCCGCCCCGAGGGCACCGGCACCGACCTGCTCACCGCCAGTCCGCAGGGGTTGGCCTGGCTGACCGAGAAGCTCAACGCCGCGAGCTGGGGCACGACCGGGATCGCCGGTGGTTTCGCCCCCGTCATCGACGACCTGCTGCCGCGCCACCCGCTGGAGCCCGGTGCCACGCTGGACCGTCCGCTGCTGATCGGCACGAGCCTCGACGAGTACGTCCTGATGCGGTGGAATGCCCTGTCACGTCGGGCGTTGCAGGAGCAGTCGCGTGGTTTCGCCCGCGGCATCGACGAGGAGCACGCCCCGCGGGTGCTCTCCGCGTTGTACGGCGATGCTGCGCGCCGTGGGGAGGCCGGACGCTTCGTCGGCGATGCTCTGTTCACCGCCCCATCGATGCGTCTGGCCGGGCAGCACCCGTCGGGCCGGGCGTGGATGTACCGGCTGGACATGTCGACCCCCTCGTTGGACATCTCCGGCATCGGCGCCACCCACGCTCTTGACCTGCCAATCCTGTTCGGACGCTACGACTCCGGACGTGGCCCCGGTGCGCTGGCGTTGGGTGGGCGTCAGCGGATGGCGGCGACGACCCAGGTGATGCAGGCCCGGTGGCGCCGGTTCATCCACGATGGTGATCCCGGGTGGGAGACCTACCCCACTGACTATGCCACCCAGCTCTTCGACGGTGGCGAGAAGACTGTCGCGGATCCCTCCCGTGAACTGCGCGAAGCCTGGTCCTCGGTGCGCCTCACGGGATAGTTCACATCCTATAACATGGTGATTTTCGGCGCTTTAATCGACATATCCCACCAGACATGTCGATCGCATCGACATCAGGGACACATCAGGACGCGATGTGGGCCCGGTGGGAGTCCTCACCGGCGGCGTCCTCGAAGCCGCCCTTCTCGGCGTTGTCCCAGATCTCCTGGTCCAGGATCCCGGCGCGCTTGGCGACGATCGTGGCGGCCAGCGACTGGCCGGTGACGTTCACCGCGGTGCGTCCCATGTCGATGATCGGCTCGATGGCCAGCAGCAGACCGACGCCGGCCAGCGGCAGGCCCAGGGTCGACAGGGTCAGGGTCAGCATGACCGTCGCACCGGTGGTGCCGGCGGTCGCCGCCGAGCCGATCACCGAGACGAAGATGATCAGCAGGTAGTCGGTGACGCCCAGGTCAATGCCGTAGAACTGGGCGACGAAGATCGCGGCGATGGCCGGGTAGACCGCGGCACAACCGTCCATCTTGGTCGTCGCACCCAGCGGGATCGCGAAGGAGGCGTACTCCGTGGGCACACCCATCGAGCGTTCGGTGACACGCTGGGTGACCGGCATGACGCCCATCGAGGAGCGGGTGATGAAGCCCAGCGACGTCACCGGCCACACGCGACGGTAGAAGCCCATGATCGGGATGCGGGCGTAGGCCATCACCGCCGGGTAGACCACCAGCATGATCAGCGCCAGGCCCACGTAGATCGCCAGGACGAACTTGCCGAGGGAGCCCAGGGCGTCCCACCCGTAGTCGGCGACGGCGTGGCCGATGAGCGCACCGGTGCCGATCGGCGCCAGGCGGATGATCCACCACAGCACCTTCTGCACCACGGTCAGCAGCGACTCGACGAAACCGAGGAAGGGTTCGGCGGTCTTGCCGGTCTTCACCGCGGCGATGCCGAAGACGATGGCCAGGACCAGCAGCTGCAGCACGTTGAAGTTCATGACCACCGAGCCGTCGTCACCGGCGGAACCGGAGAGTCCCAGGAAGTTCTGCGGGACGATGGACTCCAGGAAGCCCCACCAGGAGCCGGTGCCGGACGGCTCGGCCGCGGAGTCGGAGTCCACGCTGGTCCCCTCGCCGGGGCGGATCACCAGGCCGACGGCGATGCCGACGAGCACGGAGAAGAAGGCGGTGATGGCGAACCAGATCAGGGTGCTGACCGCCAGGCGGGCGGCGTTGGCGACCTTGCGCAGGTTGGCCACAGAGGTGATCACCGCGGTGACGATCAGCGGCGGGATCAGCAGCTTGAGCAGGGTGACGTAGGTCGAGCCGACCTCGTCGAGCAGGGTGCCGAGCCAGCTCTGCTCACCCTCGGGCAGGTCGGTGCCCTGGGCGCGGGCGATGAAGCCGAGGGCGAGGCCGACGATGAGGCCGATCACGACCTGCGCGCCGAAGCCGGTGAGCCAGGACGGCAGGAAACGGCGGGACGGGGCACTCTGGGTGGATGCCTCAGCCGCCGAATCGGGGGTGTCCGGTGTGGACATGGGGGTCTCCTGAAAAGTCATTCTGTACAGATCTGTCTACTAAGGCCCGTCACTCTACGCCCGCGATCGCAGTGGAGCAAGATCCACCAGGTAGTATCCCTCTGGTTATGACCAGCACAGGGCGCGAAAGGCACCACCCGTGAACATCAGACAGACCATCGACACAACTCCCATGGGGCGCATGCAGTGGTACATCATCGGGTTGGCCACCTTCCTCAACGCCCTGGACGGCTACGACATCCTGGCGATGACCTTCTCCTCCTCCGCGGTCCGCGAGGAGTTCGACCTCACCGGCAGCCAGTCCGGCCTGCTGCTCAGCGCCGCCCTGATCGGCATGACCGTCGGTTCGCTGACCCTCGGCCCGCTGGCCGACCGGATGGGACGACGCCGCATCCTCATCGCCTCACTGCTGGTCAACTTCGCCGGTCTCGCCCTGTCCGCCACCGCCGGTTCCGCTACCGAGCTCGGCCTGTGGCGCGTGGTCACCGGTGTCGGCATCGGCGGCATCCTCGCCACGGTCACGGTGATCACCAGTGAGGTGTCCAACAACCGCCACCGCGGCCTGGCGGTGAGCATCTACGCCGCCGGCTACGGGGTCGGCGCGACCGTCGGCGGCTCCCTGTCCACCTGGCTGATCCCCACCTTCGGCTGGCGCGCCATGTTCGCTGTCGGTGCCGCCGCCACCATCGTCTCCCTGGTGCTGGTCATCACCAGCATCCCGGAATCCGTGGACTACCTGCAGTTCCGCCGTCCGGACGGGGCCGAGGAGAAGATCCGGGCGGTCGCCCGCAAGCTCGGCAAGGACGACTCCGGCCTCACCATCGAGCTCGCTACATCCGGTCAGCCCGGTCAGCCCGGTGACGCCATCAGCTCCGAGGCCCCTGCCGGTACCGGGGCACAGCCGCCGAAGCTGACCGACCTGCTGTCCAGCCAGTTCCGTGCGACCACGCTGAAGCTGTGGGCAGCATTCTTCATCATCATGTTCGGCTTCTACTTCGCCAACACCTGGACCCCGCAGCTGCTGGTCGAGTCCGGGATGACCGAGAACCAGGGCATCCTCGGCGGCCTGGCACTGACCCTGGGCGGCACCTTCGGTTCCCTGCTGTTCGGGCTGATCACCGTGCGGTTCACCTCCCGCCACGTGCTCATGGTGTTCTCCGTGCTCGGCGCGATCACCCTGGTCGTGTTCATCACCACCACCTCGATCCCAGCGATCGCCTTCCTCAGTGGTGTGCTGGTCGGCATGCTGCTCAACGGTTGCGTGGCCGGCATGTACACCGTCACCCCGGAGGCCTACCCCTCGGCACTGCGCACCTCGGGCGTGGGCTGGGGTATCGGGATGGGACGCTTCGGCGGCATCTTCGCCCCGATCATCGTCGGCGCCCTGCTCGACGCAGGCTGGTCACCGACGGCCCTGTTCTCCGGGGTGGCCGTCGTCGTGGCACTGGCCGCCCTGGCGATGATCGGCATCCGCCCGTACCTCGGCACGATGCGTGGTGCGTCCAGCGCGGTGTCGGACACGAAGCCCGACGCCACCGGTGTCCCACACCACAGCTAATCTGTGACCCGCCTGTCAGGACGGTCCGAGGTGAGTGAAAATCGTCCTCCTGACCGGCTTCTGGTTCGTGGTCAGCGGTCCGGTGCGTCTATCGTTGTGCCCTAATGACTCTCACCACCACACGTCGGGTCCACCACCACACCCCGCGCCACCGCCTCGTCCCCAAGGCACGTCGCCTGCGCGACGCGCTCAACGTCCTCGCCGTCATCGCCGCCCTCGTGGCGATCAACGTCACCGCCCACTTCTCGCAGCTGGCGGCGGTCGCCGCGGTCGTGCCGATCGGGGTGATGATCCTGCTGTTCCTCGCCCGCGCCAACGGCATGAGCTGGCGTGACCTCGGACTGGCCCGCAACACCCACGGCAAGGGCCTGGCCTACGGACTCGGTGCGGGCGTGGTGGTGGTCCTCGGTGTCGCCGTGGCCATGGCACTACCGTTCACCAGGGAATTCTTCTTCAACGAGTCCTACGCCTCCCTGCGGACCGCGCTGATCGCCGCACTGGTGATCATCCCGCTGCAGACCGTGCTGCCGGAGGAACTCGCCTTCCGCGGTGTGCTGCACGGCAGCCTGGCCCGGATGGGCGGCACGAAGCTTGTCTTCTTCGCCAGCTCGCTGCTGTTCGGCCTGTGGCACGTCGCCAGCTCGCTGAACCTCACCGCCAGCAACGCCGGGCTCACCGCCTTCCTCGGCTCCGGCACCGCCGCGCAGTGGGCCGGCGTCGGACTGGCTGTCGTCGCCACCGCCGGGGCGGGCGCAGGCCTGACCTGGCTGCGCCACCACACCGGCAGCGTGATTGCCCCGATCGGGCTGCACTGGGCGCTCAACGCCACCGGCGCGCTCGCCGCGGCCGCCGCCTGGACGTTCCTGTAGGACGCTCCGCTCTCACGCCCATGCACTGTCACTCCCGCTCCCGGGTGGTCTGAGGGGGTCAGAACCACCCGGGAGCGGGAGTGAGAGTGCCGCAGGCGCTTACTCGCAGGCCACGCCGTCCCCGCCGCGGTCCATCGCCGCACGGTAGCCGGGGGAACCGACGTACAGCGGGGCGGCGCCGGCCTCACGGGCGGCGGTGCAGTTGGCGTAGTACGGCTCGGCACCCGCCGGAGCCGCAGGCTGCTGGGCCGGGTTCGGCGCAGGGGCAGGTGCCGGGGCAGCCGGCGCAGGGTCCGGTGCCGGCGCAGGATCCGCAGCAGGCGCCGGAGCCTCCCCGACCGGGGCCAGCTCACCGGCACCGCACCCACCCAGGATCCGGGCGATGGCATCACGCTCGGCAGCAGTGACCCACAGGTCGTACTTCGCCTTGACCTCCACCTGACGCGCCACATAGGTGCAGCGGAACCCACGGTTCGCCGGCAGCCAGGTCGCGGCGTCCCCGTCACCCTTCTGCATATTCGCCGGGCCGTCGACGGCCAGCAGGTTCAGGTGGTCGTTGGCGAAACGCTCCCGGGTGTCCGGGCTGAGCTGCTGGGCACCCTTCTGCCAGGCGTCGGAGAGCGCGACGACGTGGTCGATGTGCACCGCGGTGCTGGTGTCCTGCCCACGCACGAAGTTGATGGTCTGACCGGTGAACGGATCGGCCAGCGTGCCGCTCATCACCTTGCACGGTCCCTGCCGATCCACACCGGTCATGTCCCGGGCGAGCACATCATTGCGCTGGTCACAGCCATTGCGGTCGATGTCTTTCCAACGCTGACCGAACTCGTCGCGGGCGTAGCCTGTCTTCGGCGCGCGCCCCTTGACGTCGAGGGTGGCCAGGGTGTCCAGGGCGGACTGCGCCTCGGCGTCGGCCGAGGTCGGAAGCGGGTCGGACGCCCCACTGTCGCCGTCAGCACCGTCAGCGCCGTCGGCGTCGTCGGTACCGTCGGCGTCGTCGGTACCGTCGGCGTCGTCACGCTCGGTGGTGACGGTGTCGGACGCCGCCTCGGACGCAGCGTCCTGCGTGGTCACCGTGGTGGTGCCGGACGCCCCGGACTCTTCAGAGGTACAGGCAGTGAGGCTGGTGGTGAACAGGGTGGCGGCGAGAACCGCGGCGAGGGTACTTGCCCTCCGGAACAACGTCATTCGGACATACTAGATCCGCGACACCCCACCCGGTTAGTCGGCACGCACGGCAGCGCAGATCAGCGACCCCACCTCTGTTAATCTGACACACGATCCTGACCACTGCCTCGACAGCGACCCCTGCACCGAACGGAGTCCATGTGCGCACGCTGCTGCGTCGAATGACCGACAACGACCCGGACTCCGGTTCCCGCCGTTGGCACTGGCCCGACCCGGCACAGCGTCTGGTCCCGCAGTCGGTGGAGGACGCCCGCTGGTTCCGCGTGGTGTCGAACACGCTGTACCTGTTCGCCGCGGTCTTCCTCATCCGGGCAGTGTTCCAGATGCCCACCATCAACGACGGCAGTGACTTCATCCCGATCTGGGACGCCGTCCAGCGCTACACCTCCGGCGAAGCGGTCTACAACGAGGACTACTCCACCGAGGCCCCCCACTACCTCTGGTCACCTGGTGCCACCGCGCTACTCAGCCCGATCGCCCTGCTGGGGGACTTCGATCTCGCCCGGCGGGTCCTGCTGCTGCTCGGCGCCGCCTGCATCCTGGCCTCCCTGTACCTCTGCATCCGGATGATCACCGCCCACCTGACCAGCCAGCTCATGGCAGTCGCGGTCATCGCCACCTTCGCCCCGGCCGAGCCCGTCGTCAGCACCCTGGTCCTGACCAACATCAACGGCTTCCTGCTCCTGCTCATGGTGCTGCTCGTCCTGATGTCCCTGTCCGACGTCTCCGACCGGCACGCCTGGAGCCAGGGCGGGGAGCGCAGCGGGGAATCCAGCGGGGAACACAGCGGGGGCCACCGGCTCCGCCACCTGCTGCTGCGCCGCCGCACACTCATCGGCGGTCTCGTCCTGGGCCTCGCGGTGACGATCAAGCCACAGTTCGGTGTCCTCGCCTTCATCCCCCTGGTCTCCGGGCAACTGGTCCTCCTCGTCATCGCCGGACTGGTCGTCATCGGCCTCTTCGCCATCGGGTGGCTGACGATGAACACCCCCATGGACTACGTCGACAATCTCCTGCCCTACCTGGGCGAACCCCGCTCCTACAACAACGGGTCGATTTCCGGGATCGCTCTCAACCTGGGCTGGAACTCCACCGTCGAGTACCTCTGCCTCGCCGCCCTCCTGGCCGTCACCGTCGCCGCCGTGGTCCTGCTGTGGCGCTGGCGCTTCTCTGACCCGGTGATGTGGGCTTTCTCCACTCTCGGCGTCCTGTTCGTCGCGATCATCATGTCCAGCGGCCTGCACCAGGCGTACTACTGCATGTGGCTGCTGCCGATGGCGGTGACGGTGCTGTGCCGGCGCTCCCCCATGCACAATCCGGTGATGTGGCTGGCGTTCTTCATCTTCATGACGTCCACCCACTGGCCGGTGGGTGAGATTCCGGTACTGCCGGAGGTCTTCGGCAACCTGCAGACGGTGGCCTGGCTCGCAGTTCCTTTCGCGACGGTCTGGTGGGCGGTCGCCGAGAGGCGTCGCGACACCGCCGACTGTTAAAGTCATCGGACGATGCCCACTTCCGAGAACCCTGACTCGACGCCCTCCGCTGCACCGTCAGCGGCGCGGGCGACTGCACGGTCAGCGGCACCGGCAGGCGGGAACTACCGACGCGACATCGACGGTCTCCGGGGACTCGCGATCGCCCTGGTCGTCTTCTTCCACGTCTTCATCGGACGGGTGTCCTCGGGTGTGGACGTGTTCCTGCTCATCGGCGGAATCTTCTTCTTCGCCCCGCAGATTCGCAATGCGCTGAACCCGACCGGTCAGACCCTGTTCCAAGCGGTCGTCCGCCTGCTCCGACGGCTCTACCCGGCACTGTTGACGGTGATCGCCGCATCATTGCTCATCGGGCTTCTGGTGTACCCGCGGTCCCGGTGGGCACAGCTCGGGGAGGACGCCACGGCGTCCCTGCTGTACGTCCAGAACCTGCACCTGGCGGAGCAGAGCCAGGACTACGCCGCCATCGGCCTGGAAGTGAGCGTCTTCCAGCACATCTGGTCGATGTCGGCTCAGCTCCAGATCTACCTCGGTTCGCTGGTGGTCATCCTGCTGGCCACGCTGCTGTTCGGCGTGCGGGGCCGCCGGGGCGAGAGCAGCCCAGAAAACAGTGCCCGCAACAGCGCCCGCAGCAGCGCCCGCACGGGTACGGGAGCGGTCGCCTTGAGCTGGCTGCTGGTCGTGGCGACCGTGACCAGCTTCTTCTACGCGGTCTACCTGCACTCCACCGACCAGGGGTGGAACTACTACTCCCCGTTGAGTCGTTTCTGGGAGATCGGGCTGGGCGGCCTGCTCGGGATGTTCCTGCTGCGTCGTACGATTCCCGTCGCCCTCGCCGGATGGCGGTGGGTGGCTGGAGTCGTCGGCATCGTGCTGATCATCGGCACCGGAGTCTTCCTCGACGGTGCCGAGCAGTTCCCGGGCCCGTGGACCCTGGTCCCACTGGTCGGGGCTGCACTGGTCATCCTCTCCGGTAACCGGGTCGATGACGGACGCCACCCCACCGGTGTGACCCGGATGCTGGGGACCAGGCCGTTCCAGACGCTCGGCCGGATCTCCTACGCCCTCTACCTGTGGCACTGGCCGCTGCTGGTGCTGGCCACCTTCCACTTCTCCGACGGGGCGGCGTCCGGCAGTGACGAGGAGGGTCAGACAGCGCTGCAGGGCATCACCAACTCGCTGGGGGTGCCCCTCGGCCTGGCGGTGGGAAGCGGGGTGATTCTGCTGTCCCTCGGTCTGGCGTGGGCGACCCAGCGCTTCATCGAGACCCCGCTGCGGCAGACCCGCAAGCCAGCGCGCGCCTGGTTGCCGGACCGCGCGTCCCTGCGGCTCGCGCTGCGCAACCGTCGGGGAATTACCGTGGTCACCGCGATATCGGTCGCCACGGTAGGAGTGCTCGTCTCCGGGCCGGCGATCCGGCACACCGCGGACTCCGATGAGGTGGGCTTCAGCGCCGCGGACCTGGACCCGGAGCTGTACCCGGGGCCCCGGGCGTTGTTGGACGGTGCCCCCGTCGACGACACCGTCCCGGTCGCCCCGCTGTCCGAGGACGCCCCGGACTACTACCCGCCGACCGGCCCCGATGGTTGTGCCGGCCTGTTCGGCCAGGCGGCACCGGTGCTCACCCAGGAGTTCAACAACTCCGACATCCCCTGCGCCTACGGCGATGTCGATGCAGAGCGCACCATGTACATCGCCGGCAGTTCCCATGCCGAGCACTTCGTCCCGACCCTCGACGTCATCGGGAAGGACGAGGGTATCCGGGTGATCCCGCTGTTGAAGATGGGCTGTGTGATCGGCATGCCGCTGCCCAAGCCCGATGGTTCGGAGTACCCGGAGTGCGAGGAGTGGAACGAGCTGGCGCAGCAGCACATCATCGACAATCCGCCGACCGACGGGGTCTTCATCAACACCACCCGGCCGGTGAACCCCAATGGCAGTGGGGTTGATTATGCACCGCAGGAACTCGTGGACCTGGTCGCCCGGTTCACCGACGAAGGAATCCACACCTGGGGCATGCGCGACACCCCCTGGCTGCGGGACGATGAGGGCGGCGTTGACGCCCGGTTGTGCGTCCTGGACGAGAAGTACGCCCGCGATGACAGTGACGACACCGTGCAGGACTGCGGTAAGCCGCGCAGTACGGTGCGCGCCGAGACGAACCCGGCGCTCGGCGAATACGACGGGCTGGACATCACGATGCTCGACGTCACCGATGCGATGTGTTCCGAGGACCGCTGTCCCGGTGTGGTCGGCAACGTCCTGGTGTACCGGGACAGTTCCCACCTGACGAACACCTACGCCGAGATGCTCGCCCCCGAGGTCCGTCGCCAGATGTTCGCGGCATGAGTACCGCGACATAGAAACGCGGCATGACGAACGGGGCAGCGGAGCGCCTGCTCCTCCTGCCCCGTCGCTTCAGGACGTCCGATACGGACGTCAGATACGGACGTCAGATACTACTGACCGCCGGCGATGTTGCCGTTGCCATCCTCCAGGTGGGCACGGAGGAACCACTGGAACTGCTCCATCGCACCGATCTGGCTGATGAACATGTCCTCACTGACCGGGTCGAGCTGGTCGAGGGCGGAGTCAGCCTCGCGGGAGTCGATGATCACCTTGTCGTAGACCTCGTTCAGTGCCGCAAGGTGCTGGGCCGTGGTGCCCTTGTTGATCGGGTACTGCAGCGGGTCACGACCCGGCGCGTGGGAGTCCGGGGTACCGACCGGCTCGCCACCGAGGGCGGCGATGCGCTCGGCGACGGCGTCCGCGTTGGCACGGATGGCCTCGACCTCGGGGTCGAGCATCTCGTGGACGCCGATGAAGTTCGGTCCGACGACGTTCCAGTGCGCGTGCTTGAGGATGAGGTGGAGGTCGTTGTAGGCGGTGAGGCGTTCCTGCAGAATGTCGACGACCTGCTTGGCGTCGCCCTCTGACAGGCCCGGAACAGTGAAGTTACTCATGGTGTATATCGCTCCTTCGTGATGACATGTGGTGTGTTGCCATGTCCATTGTTCTCAACGGATCACAGCCCAGAGTATTCCCGTTCGGTGGGGACGCGCCGCGGGTTTCACCCCCGGGTGGGCCGATAAAAGGTAATGTGACGAGAACTATGTTGACTGCGATGAAGAAGCCTCTCCGGACGCCCCTGAAGAAGATCGAGAAGACCGTCCTGAAACGGGTCTTCGGCTCACCCCGGGCTTTCGAGCGGGGCCTCGCGATCTGGCCCCCACTGGCCGGTGACGGCGTGCGCGTCCACAACATCGTCGATGACTGGTCCTACGGCGAGGTTGTGCTGCACTCGGGCCCGTTGACGCAGAACATGCACGGCGCGGCGTTCGGCGGGACCCTGTTCGCCATGACCGACTTCCTTTTCGGGACGCTGGTCATGAAGCGTCTCGGCCGGAACTACGAGGCCTGGACCCGTACCGGCCAATTCCAGTTCCTCTCGCCGGGACGCAACGGGGCGCGGATGCCGGTGAAGGTCACCGATGAACTCTGCGAGGAGATCCTCGCCGGCATCGAGGCCGACGGCTACTACAACGTGGCCTTCACCTGTGTGATCACCAACCCGGACGGGTCGGTGGCCGGGGTCGGCCAGCAGGACCTGCACGTGCGTCCCCGCACGGGCCGCGAGGCGTCGCGGACGCCGGGCGCGGCGCGGGAGCCGGACGAGTCCATGGCACCCCGGGAGCCGAAGGGGATGACGCTGGAGCACCTCATCACCGCAGCGGCATGGCGGGCGTGGGGGCCGACCGGCAGCGGCGAGCACGGCCTGCTGACCTCTGTGCTCTCCGCGGCACGGCGCATACCCGATCCGGAGGATCAGGCACGCTACGTCTGCGGCGAGATCCTGTCCCGTGAGGCCCTGACCACCGGCGAACTGCTGGAGCTGGCGATCCCCCGACGGCTGCTGGGGTAGCCGACGCCGGCCCGGACGCTATCCGGCGGCCGTACCTGTGGTGCTGTCGACCCGCGTGCGGGGCAGGACGAAGTCCAGGATCTCCGGCAGCGTCACCACGCGCGGCAGCAGACTGTCCTCGCCACTGACGCCGACCAGCTGCTCACTGTCCTCACGCATCCTGCGGAATGCCTCATGGACGGCCATGGTGTGCGGCAGTGACAGCAAGGGCCTGCTCAGCGGCAGTGCGGCCGCCGAACGGGACTCCATCAAGGTGTCGCGCACATGCAGGACGCGCACCGAGTCGACGGCAGCACCGGCGCCCTCGGAGAGCAGGATGCGCAACTGCCCGGTGGCACGGGCAGCGTCCTGCACCTCGGCCACCGTCGCCGACAACGACAGATGCGGGACCTCCGTTCCCGGCAACTCCCCGAGATGACGTCGCTGCAGGTCCAGGGCACCGGCGATCTGGGCCTGGAACTCCTCCTCCAGTGCGCCCTCCTCCGTCGAATGTTCGACCAGGTGACGCAGGGTGTCGGTGTCGTGGCCACCGGCGGCGGCACGGTCGACCGGCTCCACACCGGACGCACTGACCAGGCGGTTGGCCACCCGGTTCATCCACAACAGGATCGGACGCAGCAGCCACACCATCCCGCGCGCCGGAAGCGCGACCAGACGTGCCGCCCGCTCGGGGAAGGCGATCGCCCAGGATTTCGGGGCCATCTCACCGACGACCAGGTGCAGGAACGTCACGATCAGCAGCGCGACGATGAAGGACACGGTGTAGGCCGCGCCTCCCGGGATGCCCATCGCCTCGAACACCGGCTTCAGCCATGCCGACACCGCCGGTTTCGTCACCGCACCGAGGGCGAAGGTACAGGCGGTGATACCCAGCTGGGCGGCCGCCAACATCACCGTCAGCTCGTGGATGCCACGTAATGCGGCACGGGCGGACGCCTTCTCCGGGGCGATCTCCTCCAACCGGTGACGGCGGGCACCCAACAGGGCGAACTCGATCATCACGAAGAAGGCGCTGGCCACCAGGAGCAGCAGCGTGACCACAATAACGGTCAGGTCATTCATCGTCGGTCACCTCCAGACGGACCAGCAGTTCAGTTGGCACATGGTTGCCGAGTTCGACCACCTCGGCGACGAGCACCCGCCGCCGGTGACGATGCTCGACGACCTCGCGGGGATCGTCCGGCAACTCGACCCGGACAATCTGCCCCACGTCCGGCAGCGCGCCGAGCTCCTCGATGAGGAGACCGGCGAGGGTCTCGTACTCTCCGACCGGCAGCCGGACGTCCAGGACGCGGGCCACCTCGTCGAGGTGCTCATCGCCTGCGATGCGCCACTGGTCGTTATCAGGACCGACACCGGCCTCATGGCTGATGTGGTGTTCTTCGGCATCGTGCTCGTCAGTGAGTTCGCCGACGAGTTCCTCGGCAAGGTCCTCGACGGTGAGGACACCGGAGACACCGCCGTACTCGTCCACGACACAGGCCAACCGGTTGTCGGACTCACTGAGTTCGACCACGGCATCCGGCAGGGGCATCACCTCGGGGAGCACGACCGGTTCACGGACCAGCTGACCCACCGGCGTTTCCGGCGGCAGGTCCGGGTCGAGGATGTCGTCCAGGTGCAGCACCCCGTAGAGCCGTTCCTCCTCCTCGTGGGTCGTCTCGTCCTCGACATGGCCCATCACCGGATAGCGGGTGTGACCACCGGCCATGCGTTCACGGGCCTCAGCCACCGTGGTGGTCGGGTCCATTTCGCCGAGCTTCGCCCGCGGCACCATGGCGTGCTCCACGGTGTGCTCCGGGAAGTCGAGGATGCGGTCGATGAGCATCGACAGGTCCGGAGGAAGATCGCCGGACGCTCTGGAGTCCGCGACGATACGTCCCAGGTCCTTGCTGTCGGCGGTGGAGTCGACGTCCTCCACCGGAGTGACGCCCACCAGGCGAAGCAGGGCATTGCTGGACCAGTCGAAGAAGGCGATCAGCCAACCGAAGAGGAAGAGGTAGACCTGGGTCGACCGGGCCAGCGCGCGGGCCAGCGGCTCCGGGGCGGCAATGGCGAGGTTCTTCGGGTAGAGCTCGGCGAAGATCATCTGGATCACCGTGGCGACCAGCAGGGTCCCCGCCGCGATGGCGGCAGTGGCACCGGCCGCCCCGATCATCTCGGCGAGGGAACCACCGATCATCGGCTCGGCGAGTTCACCGATGAGCAGGCCGGTCACGGTGATGCCGAGCTGCGCACCGGAGAGCATGAAGCTGGTGCGACGGGTGACTGCCAGGGCGCGGCCAGCTGCTTCGTCCCCGTCGGCGGCCAGCGCGCGCAGGCGCGACCGGTCCACCGACATATAGGCGAATTCCTGGGCGACGAAGTAGGCGTTCGCCACGATGAGCGCGAGGATGAGGACGATGCCCAGCAGCAACGTCACGAGCGGGCTCACCGGTCACCCCCCGGGTCCGGCGTTCCTGACTGCGTGCGGTCGTGCATCGAATGCTCGTGCATCGAATGTTCGTGCATCAGTTGATGCGGGCGGACGGCGCCGCCCCTGATACTCCGACTAGGCCCATCGTCCATGGTGGACGCTCAACTCCTTGAGGTAGTGAAACTGGATAAGTGATTCGTAGGATACATGAGAACCCGGACACGTTGTCGTCTCGCGTAGCCGCGTAGCCTAGGTTGCCATGAACAATCCCGTGTACCCCGACATCTACCGCGCCGCCGACACCCGCTACACCGGGTCCGACGAGCACCCCGGTGTGCCTGCGGTTCCTCCCATGCCGTACCGGCGAAGCGGTGTCTCCGGATTGACGTTGCCCGCGATCACGCTCGGCCTGTGGCACAACTTCGGTTCGGACCGTCCGCTGCAGAACCAGCGGGAGATCCTGCGGCACGCCTTCGACCGTGGCGTCACCCACTTCGACCTGGCCAATAACTACGGCCCGGTGCCGGGGGCGGCGGAGGAGAACTTCGGCCGGATCATGGCGTCCGACTTCCGCCCGTACCGCGATGAGATGCTGATCAGCTCGAAGGCCGGCTGGTACATGCAGGACGGCCCCTACGGCTTCGGCGGATCGCGGAAGTACCTCGTGGCCAGCTGCGATGCCTCACTGAGGCGGATGGGGCTGGACTACGTCGACATCTTCTACCACCACCGGCCCGACCCGGAGTGCCCGGTCGAGGAGACCGTCGCCGCCCTCGACCACATCGTGCGTTCCGGCCGGGCCCTCTATGTCGGCATCAGCTCCTACTCCCCCGAGCTCACCCGACAGGCCCAGTCGATCGCGAAGGATCTGGGGACGCCGCTGCTCATCCACCAGCCGAGCTACTCGATGTTCAACCGGTGGATCGAGGACGACCTGCTGGACACCTGCGCTGAGCAGGGCATGGGCGTGATCGCCTTCTCCGCCCTGGCGCAGGGTCTGCTCACCGACCACTACCTCGACGGTGTGCCGGAGGGTTCCCGGCTGGGGACGCACAAGATGAACTCCGGTTTCCTCTCGGACGAGACCCTGTCCGCCATCCGTGCGCTCAACGACATCGCCGCCGGTCGCGGTCAGACGCTGGCGCAGATGGCGATCGCCTGGGTGCTGCGCCGACCGGAGGTCACCAGTGCGCTGATCGGTGCGTCCTCGGTGGAGCAGCTGGGTGATTCACTGGACGCACTGAAGAACCTCGACTTCAGCGATGCCGAACTCGTCGAGATCGACCGGTGGGCCGTGGACCGCGGCATCAACCAGTGGGCCGGCGCCACCGAGTCCACCGAGTAGCCGGAGGAACCCGGCACCGGTGTGCCCTACTTCTCGTCTGCCACGGCGAATGCGGCGACCAGCGCACCGTTGAAGGCTGGGAGGTCATCGGGGGTCCGGGAGGACACCAGGGTGCCGACCTTCGCTCCGTCCCCACCGTCGATGTGGACCTCCTCGTCCACCCAGGATGCCCCGGCGTTCACCAGGTCGGTGCGCAGGGACGGGAAGGAGGTGAGGGTCCGTCCTGCCAGCACATCGGCGTCGGTGAGGATCCAGGCGCCGTGGCAGATCACGGCGACCGGCTTCCCACTGGTGGCGATGTCCTTGACCAGGGCGACTGCGTCCTGGTCCAGACGGAGCGCGTCCGCGTTCGAGGTGCCACCGGGCAGCACCAGGGCATCGTATCCGGCGGAAGCGGCATTCGCGGTGGCCGTGTCGGCAGCGAGCTCGGTGCCGTTCTTCCCGGTGACCGTCTCACCGCCAGGGGTCACCAGCACAGCGGTGCCACCGGCATCGCGGATGGCGTCACGGGGACTGGTGAGCTCGGAGTCCTCGAATCCGTTGGTGGCGATGATGGCCACGGTCCGGCCGGTGAGGTCTGATGTGTTCGACATGTGTGCGACGTACCTCCTGCGATCGGGTGGAAGTCTGGTGGCGTCCCGTACCTTTCCGAGAGTACGCGTCCAGGTCTGGCCATGCACGGGGCGAGAGGCAGACGTCACCCGCCGAGGACCACGCCCTCACGCCGTGGGTCTGCTCCACCGATGAGTGTTCCGTCGTCCTGCCGCACGATGGCGGAGAGCCCACTGACCTGCCCCTCGGTGGAGACCTCGTGCCCCTTGTCCTCCAGGGACGACACCAGGTTCTCCACATCCTCCGAGGACCCCCCGGACCCTTCCCCGTCGTCGCCGATGAGCGGGTGCTCACCACCGATACCGGTCTCCTCCTCGTTGCGCGCACCGAAGTTCGGCATCGAGACGGCCTGCTGCGGGGCGAGCCCCCAGTCGATGACACCGATCAGGGTCTCCAGCACGTACTGCGGGATGACCGCGCCGCCCGGGGAGCCGGCGACCATGTACAGATCGCCGGGCGTCGTCGCGTCACCGTTGTCGGCACCGTTGTCGGCTCCGTTGAACACCATCGTCGGTGCCGTCGAGGACCGGGGACGCTTCCCGCCCTCCACACTGTTGGCCACCGGGTTACCGGCCTCGTCCTCCGGATCCTCGGAGAAGTCGGTGAGCTGGTTGTTGAGCATGAACCCGCCCACCATGTGGAAGGAACCGAACGCGGCTTCCACGCTGGTGGTCATCGATGCCGCGTTACCGTCACCGTCGACCACACTGATGTGGCTGGTGCCGTTCTCGGGCTGATCTGCGCCTTGGGCGACAACGGGGGACAGCTCGCCGGGTTCAGCCTCGCCCATGGACGTGTCGGGGTCGATCTCGTCGTAGCGTCCTTCCAGGTAGCCGGGGTCGAGCATCGCGGCCGCGCTCTCACCGTCCGGACCCGGCAGTGGCGCGAACGCCGTGTCAGCGACATAGGCGTCACGGTCGGCGTAGGCGAGTCGTTCCGCTTCACTGATGACGTGGACGGCCTCAGGATCGGGGACGAAGCCGTCGGCACCTGCATCCTCGGGTGCGTACTGCTCCAGGTCGGTGTTCCCGAGAATGCCCAGTGCGCTGGCCACGGTGATCCCGCCGGAGCTGGACGGCCCCATGCCGCACACGGTCTTGTCGCGGTAGGGGGTGCACACCGCGTCGTGGGTCTCCGGGGTGTAGGCCGCGAGGTCCGCGGTGGAGAGCTGACCAGGCGTGGTGCCGCCTTCACGGCTGTTCGCCCGTTCGACGATGCTCCGTGCCGGGTCACCGGTGTACAGCGCATCCGCCCCACCCTCTGCGAGGCTGTTCAACGTCGCCGCGTAGTCGGGGTTCTGCAGCGTCTCGCCGGACTGCTTCGCCTCTCCGTCCTCATCCAGGAAGTAGGCCGCCGCGTCCGGGTCCCGGGCGAGGTCCTCCGCCGCTTCCTCGATGGACGCCGACAGCCGCGGACTGATGTCGAAGCCGTCGGAGGCCATCGTTTCCGCCGGTCCCACCAGGTCGCTCCATTCGGTGCGCCCTGCTGGTCATGGAGTTCGCCGAGTGCGGCGACGATGCCGGGCACCCCGATCGACCGGCCGGACCTTCGCGCGTCCGGCTGCGGGGAAGAGACGTCCTCGTCGGAGACCTGGGTCAGGTACGTGCCGGTGGCGGCGATTGGCGCGGTCTCCCGGCCGTCGATACTGGTGAGCTCGCCGGTGTCCGCATCGTGGTAGAGGATGTAGCCGCCACCGCCGATACCGGAGGCCTGCGGCTCCACCAGCCCGAGCACCAGCTGGGCCGTCACCAGCGCGTCGGCGGCGGTTCCGCCGTCGGCGAGGACGTCACAGGCCGCCTTGGTCGACAGCGGGTTCGCGGTGGACACCGAGAAGTTCGTGGTCTTTACCGGGTTCATACCGTCGCGGAAGCCGGTGGTTGCGGTCTCGGGGTTCGCCGCAAGATCCTCTTCCGCTTCTGCCGCACTCTCCTTGTCCTCGTCCGACGATGACTCTCCTGCAGTCGCCCCCTCGGCCCCGGAGGGACCGTCCACCGATTCACAGGATTCTGCGGAGAGGACCTCCCCACCATCCTGTGGAGCACCTGTGGCTGCACCCCTGAGGTGGTGTCGTCCGCGCTGTCGACGGAGTCAGGGCTCTGGCATGCACCCAGAAAGGGTGCTGCCGAGGCTCCGATGGCGATGATCGCGGCGACGGAGCGCCGACGTGGTGCGTTCAGCATTGAACTCATTCCTCGAAAGTAATGATGTCTTTCTCGAAAGTACTCGTGTCGGCGGTGGTCGGCCCGGCATAGCCGAAACCGGCACCGGGCGTGGACGCCCGATGCCGGCGGAGTGGACCGGACGATGCCGGCTGGTTACGTGGGCCTGCATCAGTCCCGGGAACTGGCCTTTAGAACAGGCCGTTGGGGTTCTGGTCGTAGGACCACAGCAGGTTCTTGGTCTGCTGGTAGTGGTCCAGCATCATCAGGTGGGTCTCGCGACCGATACCGGACTTCTTGTAGCCACCGAAGGCAGCGTGTGCCGGGTAGGAGTGGTAGTTGTTCACCCACACACGACCGGACTGGATGGTGCGACCAGCACGGTAGGCCTTCTGGTTGTCGCGGGACCAGACGCCGGCGCCGAGACCGTACTCGGTGTCGTTGGCGATCTCCATGGCCTCGTCGAAGTCCTTGAAGGTGGTGACCGCCAGCACGGGGCCGAAGATCTCCTCCTGGAAGCAGCGCATGGAGTTGTTGCCCTTCAGGACGGTCGGCTCCACGTACAGGCCGTTCTCCAGGCCGGGCACCTGACGCACGCCGCCACCGATGAGCACCTCTGCGCCCTCCTCGGGGCCGGACTTGAGGTAGCCGGTAATCTTGTCCATCTGCTCCAGGGACGCCTGCGCACCGATCATGGTGGCCGGGTCCAGCGGGTTGCCGGCATTGATCGAGGCGACGCGCTTCACGGCGAGGTCGAGGAACTCGTCGGCGATGTCCTCCTGAATCAGGGCACGCGACGGGCAGGTGCACACCTCACCCTGGTTCAGGGCGAACATGGCGAAGCCCTCGAGGGTCTTCTCCCGGAAGGCGTCGTCCTCATCCATGATGTCGTTGAAGAAGACGTTCGGGGACTTGCCGCCAAGCTCCAGGGTGACCGGGATGAGCTTGTCCGCCACGGACTTGTTGATGATCTTGCCGACCTCGGTGGAACCGGTGAAGGCGATCTTGTCGATGCGGTCGGACGCGGTGAGAGCAGCACCGGCCTCCTCGCCGAGGCCGTTGACGATGTTGAGCACACCCTCGGGCAGGATGTCGGCGATGAGTTCGGCGACGACCAGGAGCGAGGCCGGGGTCTGCTCGGCGGGCTTCAGGACGATCGCGTTGCCGGCCGCGAGGGCCGGGCAGATCTTCCACGCCGCCATGAGGATCGGGAAGTTCCAGGGGATGATCTGGCCGACCACGCCGAGGGGCTCGTGGAAGTGGTAGGCGACCGTGTTCTCGTCGATCTGCGACAGGGTGCCCTGCTGGGCACGGAGTGCGCCGGCGTAGTAGCGGAAGTGATCGATGGCCAGCGGGACGTCGGCGGCGAGTGTCTCACGCACGGACTTGCCGTTGTCCCAGGTCTCGGCGACGGCCAGCATCTCGAGGTTCTCCTCGAGACGGTCGGCGATCTTCAGCAGGACACGGGAGCGCTCCTGGACGGAGGTCTTGCCCCAGGCGGGTGCGGCGGCGTGTGCTGCGTCGACAGCCTTCTCGATGTCTGCCGCCTTGGACCGGGCCACCTCGGTGAACACCTTGCCGTCGACCGGGCTGATGTTCTCGAAGTACTGGCCGTCCACGGGCGGGACCCACTGTCCGCCGATGAAGTTCTCGTAGCGGGGCTTGAACGTGATCAGGGAACCTTCGGTACCGGGGGCAGCGTAGGCATTGCTGGTGGTGGCGGTAGCGGTCATGTTAGTTACTCCATCTGGGCCGGGTACTGTCCGGCCGTCGGGGTCAGCGGTTACCAACCCCAAACCTAGAGGACGCCCGATGTGATGTCCACCACTATTTTTATATACCGTTAATCACATCACAGAAATGCTCTTACGCCGCAGGTGAGAGGGACCGCTTTCGGCCGAACACCAGGCGATCCAGGCTGAACCGTCCTCCGGCAAGTGCCCCCGCCAGTGCCGCCCCCGCGGCGAGTGCCAGAACAAGCTCGTACCCCCCGTCACCGACGAAGATGGTGCCCGCCTCCCGGTGTGCGTACCAGAATGCGCCGGCCATGTCAGCCACCACCAGCAGGGCGACGACCGGAGTGAACAGACCGACGATGAGCAGCGCGCCGCCGACGAGCTCGACGGTGGCGGCGAAGATCGCGGCAGCGGTTGCAGCCGGGACGCCCATGCCCTCGAAGCCCCGGGCGGTGGCGTCGATGCCGTTGGTGAAGAATTTCTGCCAACCGTGGGCGAAGAGGATCACTCCCACGGCGACGCGGGAGACGAGGATGACGATGTCGCTGACGACACCAGAGAAGGAGGACGTGCCGGAAGCAGAGGTTGCGCTGCCCATGACGGGACCTTTCATAAGGGGACGCGCAGACAGGTCACGCCTGCGCCAATGACAGACCCACCCTAGCGCAGATAGGTGACATGTCAAGTATCTGCTAGAGACGCCCCACCCTCACCGCTACCGGCCAGGACACCAGCCGCGGCCGACCGTTGTCGCCCCAGATCCGCACGATGTCCTCGGAGAACGACTGGAAGAGATCGGAGCGTCCCTCCTGCTCCGCCTTGCGCACCGCCGACCACGTCCCGATGTACCCCAGGAACGCCTCACGGTCGAGGTCGGCGTCGATGCTCAGCTCCGGGGCCCCGACCTCCTCGAAGGGGAAGGGCATCGTCCGGTACCCCTCCTCGACGAACTTGCGCTCCGGGTCCCAGTACTGGCCGATCTCGTCGTAGTAGAAGCGTCCGAACCTCTCCTGGACATCCTGGTCGGCGATCCGCAGGATCCCGTAGCTGACCAGCGCGATCAGCGCGCCGTCGCGTCCGACCCGGCGCGCCTCGGCGTAGAAGTCCGGCAGCGAGAACCAGTGCGCCGACTGCGCGGCGGTGACCAGGTCCACCGAGCTGTCCTCCAAGGGCAGGTCCTCCGCCCGCGCGACCTGGTAGGTGATGTTCGGGTGCTCGACCGCCGCGGCGACCTGCGACTCGCTCGGATCGACGCCGATGACCCGGTCAAAATGGTTCGCGAGCTGCGACGACAGCTGGCCGGTACCGCAGCCCACGTCCACCGCCAGACCCGTCGACGGCACCAGGTCGGCCAGGAAGGACGACACCTGGGTCGGGTAGCTGGGCCGGTAGGTGGCGTACTCCGCACCGCCGGTGAACCAGTTGCTGGGGACGCTGCTCTGATCGGTCATGGTGCCAGCGTACCTGCGTCGGCGGTGCGTCCCGGCTGTGCTCAACCGTCAGTGCTTGAAGTGGACGAACACCCGTCCATGGTTCTTGCTGTCCTTCTCCACCCGGTGGTAGCGGGCCTTGACGTCCTTCCGGTCCAGGTAGCGCAGGACCCGCTTCTTCAGCTGCCCGCTCCCCTTCCCCGGGATGATCTCCACGGACTTGGCCTTGGTCCGCTCCGCCTCATCCATGACGTCGTCCAGGGCGCGGTCGATGTCCTTGCTCCTGTTGTAGATGTCGTGCAGGTCAAGCTTGAGTTTCATGGGTGTCCTTCTGTGGAGACTTCGACCTCGGCCGCAGTCACCGCCGCGGCCGTGCGCCCCGGTGCCGTCTGGGTACCCCAGTAGAGGTTCGTGTGGGTAATGACCTGCTCCACCGGCGGCGCACCGTACTTCGTCTTGTCGCCGGCAGTGTGCGCATCGGACACCAGGGTCACGTCATAACCACGGACGAATCCGCCGTGGATGGTGCTGCGAATGCAGGCATCGGTCTCGGCTCCGGCAACGAGGAGGCGGCCAACCCCGAGACCAGCGAGGACATCCTCCAGGTCCGTGTCCTCGAAAGCATCACGGTACTGCTTGACCACGACAGGTTCCTGGGCCTGACTGCGGAGTTCCTCAAGCTCGGTAACGAACTCGGCCTCCGGTGCCCCGGCAGGAAGTTGCGGTACGTGATGCCGTACCCACACCACCGGCGTCCCGGCGTCCCGCGCCCGCTGCACCAGCCCGGCGATGTTCCCCACCACCTCATCACGACGGTGCGCACCGTCGACGACAAGGTTCTGCACGTCGATCATCAGCAGCGCGGTGTTCGGACGATCCGGGAGCATAGTCATGGCCCCACGGTACGTGCGCCGGACTGGCCCATCCGCACGAGATCACCGCCGCGGCCAGGCCCCCAGCGCCAGGACGGCAAGCACGACCTGCAGCGTCCCGGTGGCGAACATGACCCCCTGCAGGACGAACCACTCCATCATCATCGCCAGCTCCACGAAGATCCAGATCAGCATCACAAGGCCGGCGGCGGCGTGCAGCTCCCACGCCAGGTGACGTCGGCGTAGCTGTGCGATGACCGCCAGCACCTGCGTCCCGCCGACGACCACCGCGAGGATCACCCCGGGCCACAGGTAGGAGGTGAACGGGGTGGGGTCCAGCCAGGACCCGTCGAACCCGGCGCCGTCGCCGAACACCATCGCCAGTGCGCCGCCGATCGCGGAGACCGCCTGGACGACGGCGAGTACGATGAGCGCTCCGCGCAGGAACAGGTTGGGCTGGGACGCTGGCGGGGTGTTCACAAGGCCCATTGTCCCACGGCCCCACGGCCCCATGGTCACAGCCGCGTGGAGTGGTCAATCCGTCACGCGCCTGCACGCGTGCGGCTGCCTCCTCCACCATCACCGGTCGCGGTCCGCACCATACGGACGCTGCAACCACCCGCGCCAGTGCAGCGCGCCCGTCGTCCAGAGTGATGGCGCCGAGCACATAGGCCCGGGCAAAGCCGTCTGCTGCACCAAGGATCGCCTGCATCGCAGCATCGGAGACTCCACCCTCGGCGGAGTACGGCAGCAACGCACGGCGACAGCGGTCACTGAAGGCCCGGTCCGCATCCTGGCGCAACTCCTCAAGCTCCGGCGAACCTGACGGCGTTGCAGGACGCATCGCCAAGACGGTCGAGAACATCGTCGACGGAGTGATCAATGCCCGCGTAGCGGTGGCATCGTCTTAGTGCCATGATCCGAGGGTCGGGGCCGGGGCCGCGGTTGGCCCTACGGGCAGGTGCCGCGGGCCGTGCGTACCGCTCCGTGACGAAAACCTGGTTCCGCTGCCGACGGAAGGGCCAATCCGTCACGCAGCGGCACGCTCGCGGGTCGGCGGTGAGGAGCAGTGCAGCGGCGTCCCGCCTGAACGGTGCCCCGCCGATGACCTGTTCGGACGATCCGTGAGCGTAGCCGAGGCACCCACGTACCCCTGGTGGACGGGACCGATGAGTCCGTAGGATCGCGATCATGGATGCCTTTACTCTGGGCGAACTCCTCGCACTTGAGCATGCAGGCTGGCAGTCACTCTGCGAGTCGCGTGGCGGCTCCTACTACGGTCCACTGATGATGCCGGAAGCCCTCTTCATCCTGGTGGACGGGTCAACGATGACCCGAGACGAGATCACCGACTCACTGGACGGCATGCCTGGTTGGGACTCCTACGACATCTCCGATGCCACACTGCTCCCGCTCGGCTCCGATGCAGCGGCACTCACGTACCGGGCAACCTCATCGCGGGCCGACCTTGCCGAGCCTTTCACCGCCCTGATGTCTAGTGTCTACCGACGCGTCGAGGGCCAGGCTCGGTTGAGTCTGTACCAACAGACCAGCACTTCAGTCTGACGCGGCGGGCTCCCTGCTTATTCCCTGACGGTCCCCTACCGACCCATTACCGACTCCGTGAGAGCCGGGGGCTGCCGTGTGGAGAGGCGTAGCCTCGGAGGTATGTCACACCACAAGTTGCAGGAATCCTACGATCACGTCATCGTCGGCGGCGGCGTGGCCGCTGACAAGGCAGTACGCGCCATCAACGAGCGTACGCCCGACGCCAGCGTCCTCATCATCACGCGCGATGCGGAAGGGCCGGTGTTCCGACCGGACCTGACCAAGGGCCTCTGGCTCGACGACTCCACCACCGTCGAGGACATCGCCTTGGGCACCGCGGACGACACCGGCGCCCAGCTGGCCACCGGCACCACCGTGACCTCGATCGACCCGTCCTCCCACACCGTCACCACGGACAGCGGAGACTCAGTAGACACCGTCGCCTACGGCACCCTGCTGCTGGCGACCGGGGCGTCCCCGAAGACGCTGGACGGCACTGGCGGCACCGACGGCACCGACGGCACCGGCGGCACCGGCGATGACCGCGTCGCCTATATCCGCAGCCTCTCCGACTACCGGACGCTGCGTGAGAAGGTCACCGCCGGCACCCGCGTCGCGGTGGTCGGTGGCGGCTACATCGGGTCCGAGGCCGCGGTGGCACTCAATGCCGTCGGCGCCACCGTGGACCTCTACACGCCCGACGAGCGGGTGCTGGGGCACATGTTCCCCGCCTCCATCACCGACCACCTCGAAGAGGTCTACGCCGCCAAGGGCGTGACCGTGCACCACGGTTTCCAGCTCGACCACCTCGACACCGGCGACACCAGCGGCACCAGCAGCACCGCGCTGACCCTGGTGCCGACCGACGGGGATGCAGTGTCCGCCGATGTGGCGGTCATCGGCTTCGGTGCGGTCCTGGAGACCGGGCTCGCGCAGGACGCCGGCCTCGCCCTGGAGGACGGCGGGGTCGCCGTCGACATCTCCCTGAGCACCAGCGCCCCCGACGTCTACGCCGCCGGTGACATCGCCGTGTTCACCGATCCGCTGCTCGGTCGCAGGCACGTCGAGCATGTCGACAACGCCGAGCAGTCCGGCACGGTCGCGGGCACGAACATGGCCGGTGGGGCGGAATCCTACGAGTACACCCCACTGTTCTTCTCCGACATCTTCGACGACGGCTACGAGGCGGTCGGCACGCTGAGCACCGAGCTGGATGTCGTCGAGGACTGGAACGATGACCGCACCGCCGCCGTGGTCTACTACCTGCGCGATCAGGTGGTGCAGGGCGTCCTGCTGTGGAACACCTGGGACAGTGTCCCGGCGGCGCGCAAGATCCTGTCCGCGTCGAAGGCCGGGACGCTCAGCGTGGATGACCTCCCCGGCTCCATCCCGGTCGGCGACGGGGAGTAGGAGGAACACGGGGAGTAGGAGGAACCGGGGCTACGACTAGACCGCCGGCAGGTCAGGCAGCGCGGTGTCGTGCAACCATGCCTGCCAGATCTCGTCAAGCGGTTCGGGGCTCACCGAGTCGGCCAGTGCGGTGAACTCGTCGGTGGTCGCCAGTCGGTGCTTCCTGCTGTCGGTCCAGGTGCGCAGAAGATCCCGGAACACCTCGTCACCGAGGGTGCGCCGGAGCGTCTCGAGCAGCAGCGCGCCACGCTTGTAGACGCGGTCGTCGAACATGTCGACAGCACCCGGGTCGAGGAGCCGCAGATCCTGCGGCAGGTCCGCGAGCCGCGCATGGTGCTGCTCGGCGCACTCGGCGATCGTCGGTCCGTCCGACTCCTGCGACCACACCCACTCGGCGAAACAGGCGAACCCCTCGTTGAGCCAGATGTCCTCCCACCGGGAGAGGCCGACACTGTTGCCGAACCACTGGTGGGCGAGTTCGTGCGCGATGAGTCGTTGCTCCGACTCCTCACAGTGGTTCAGTCCGAAGGATGCCAGTCCCTGCGCTTCGAGGGGGATCTCCAGGTCTTCATCGACGACGACGATCGTCAGATCCTCCTGCGGATAGTCGCCGAACCAGTCCTCGTAGACCGCCACCATGTCGGGCACCGGCGAGAACGCCTCCCGCACGAGGCCGGAGTGGGCCGGCGGGGCAACGAGTCTGGCGGATTCGGCACCTCGTGGAGCACGTCCGGTGACGGACCGTGCCCCGCCGCGCACCGCGCCGACGACGACGTCCCCCAGCGTGGTCAGACGGAACGCGTACTCCTTGTACTCCCCCACGTGCACGGCGAGCAGGTAGGTCGCGGTCGGCACATGGCTCTCGAACCGCCAGTTCAGCTTCCGTCCCGCGGACGTCACCCGCCCTGGAACACCTGTCACCGCAACGAAGAACTCCGGGTCGCACGTGACATCGATGTCGTAGGTGCCACGGTCGTCGACACGGTCGTTGCAGGGGAACCACGTGGGTGCACCGCACGGCTGAGAGGCGACGAGCGCACCGTTCGTGAGTTCCTCCCAGCCGACCTCGCCCCAGTGCGACGGTCGCGGCGCAGGCTTGCCGGCGTAGTCGATGGCGACGGACAGCGAGGTCCCGGGCTGCAGGGCGGATCCGAAGCGCACGCGCAGCGCATGCTTCTCCCGCTTCAGCTGCTTGTGCACTTTCCCGTCGACGCGCACCTTGCCTGCGCTGAGCCCGACGAGGTCGAAGCGCAGGTCCCGGGTCTCCTCGAGCACGCGCACATCGAATTCGGCACGCCCCTCGAGCCGGTTGGTGCGCGGGGTGTAGTCGAGTGCGAGCGTTGTGTGCGCGACCGAGAAACGCGAGTCACCGGAGTCCGGGAGGTACGGGTGCGGGGCGGGGGTCATGGGCATTGGACTGATCCTATGTCGTTGACTGGTAAGCGCGCACCTTGACGGCTTTCCAGGGTCCGATCGGGTTTCCGCTCCACCGGGAGCCGACGGGCACGCTCTCCCCGCGCATCACGAGCGAGGCCGGGCCGACGGTGGCGTGTGCACCGATCGACGCGGCGGGCAGGATCACACTGTGCGGGCCGAGAGTCGCCCCGTCCTCGAGTTCGACGCGGTCCATGCTCATGATGCGGTCGTGGAACAGGTGCGTCTGTACGACGCAGCCCCGGTTGACCGTGGAACCGTCGCCGAGGGTCACCAGGTCAGGTTCGGGCAGCCAGTACGAGTCACACCACACGCCCTTGCCGATGTTGGCGCCGAGGGAGCGCAGCCAGACGGCCATCGCAGGGGTCCCGACGGCGGCCCGGGCGAACCAGGGCGCCGCAAGCATCTCGGTGAAGGTGTCGCTCACCTCGGTGCGCCACACGAAGCTCGACCACAGCGGCCGCTCCCCGTCCCGGATCGGTCCCACGATCAGCCACTTCGCGACGGTGGAGATCGCTGCCGCGACAGCACCGGCGGTGAGCATCACGATGCCCGACAGCAGGAGGGTCCACCACGGACCCAGCGAAGACCAGAGCCACGCGAAGACGCAGAGCACCGCGACGCCGAGCAGGCTCGAGACGAGCACCGGCACGAACCGGCACAGTTCCCACAGGGTGCGCGCGACCCTCAGCGCCATCCCGGGATTGTAGGTGCGCTCGTCGTCGCCGGACTGCGTCGCACGGCGCAGTCGGGTCGGCGGCGACCCGAGCCACGACGAACCCGACTTCGATTTACCGGGGGCCACCGACAGGACCGCGACCAGCGAGCGTTTCGCGACCTTGTGCCCGGGACCGGCCATCCCCGAGTTGCCGAGGAAGGCACGCTTCCCGATGCGCACTGGTGCGATCCTCAGCCAGCCCCGGTGCAGTTCATAGGACGCGACCATCGTGTCGTCGGCGAGGAACGCGCCCTCGTCGATACGTGTCATCGTCGGCAGCAGCAGGACGGTTGACGCCTCGACGTTCGGTCCGACACGGGCGCCCAGCATTCGCAGCCACACAGGGGTGAACAGGCTCGAGTACATCGGGAAGAGGAAGCTACGGGCAGCATCCAGCAGTCGCTCCGTGGTCCACACCTGCCACCCGATGCGGCTGTGCACCGGGTACGTCCCCTCCTCCACACCGATCGAGCACAGGCGTACGAGCACGAGGACCGAGCCTGCGTACACGAGGCCGACGGCGAGCACCGCCGGCACGAGCCAGACGAGCGAGCCGGACAGTGCCTGCCAGGGCGTGTCGGCGCCCGCGATCCCGATCGCGAGGATCGCGGCTCCCGCCGAGAACGCCACGAAGGGCTGCAGGGCCAGGCCTACCGACGAGACGCCGTAGGCGACCTTCCACGCCCGCGACTGCGTCGCTTTCTTCTCCGGCCATTTGCCTGAGCCACTCCGCGACGTTCCCCGGGCGCCACCGGTGCGCACGGCGGGCGATCCGCCCCAGCGCTGGCCCGACTTCACTCGGCCGAAGACGGCGGAGCCGGGGGCGATCTCCGCCCCGTCGTCGATGCGGGTGCCGGGGGCCAGCGTCGACCGTGCTCCGACGGTGACGTTGCGGCCGATGCGCACCGGGCCGACGCGCAGCAGGTCACCGTCGATCCAGTACCCGGTGAGGTCGGTCTCGGGTTCGATCGCCGAGTTCCGGCCGATCTCGAGCATCCCGGTGATCGGCGGCAACGCGTGCAGTGACACGTCGCGCTCCACCGTCGCGCCGAGAAGTCGTGCGTACATCGTGATCCACGGCGCACCGGCAAGACCGACGGCATCGATCTGGGCCGCGAACTGTTCGGCGAGCCAGAGGCGCATGTGGGTGGCACCGCCGCGCGGGTAGTCACCGGGGGCGAGTCCCCTCAGCAGCAGGCGGGCCGCGAGTGCGGCGATTCCCATGCGGCCGAACGGCGTGGCCACGACGAGGATCGTGACGATGAGCACCCACCAGGGCACACTCGGCATGACGCTGAAGGCGTCGGCGTCGATCGCGGTGAGGATCGTGCCCGCGGTGAGGAGATAGACGAGCCACCGCACCCCGCTCGCGATGAACAGCGGGATCCCGGCGAGAGTCTGCAGCCACTGTGTGCGACGCGGCGTCGGGACGGGACGGCGGAAGGTGTCGGAGGTGGACTGCTCGTCGGTCGCGGCAACCGCTTTCGCCATCGCCGCCAACCGCGGCACATCATAGACGTCGGCTACCGAGAACTCGGGCACCCTGGCGCGGATCCGGCTGACGAGCTGGGCCGCAGCAAGAGACCCACCGCCGAGGTCGAAGAAGTCGGTGTCGGTACCCGGGACAGGCATTCCGAGGACTGCCTCCCACTGCTCCGCCAGCCACTGCTCGGCCTCCGTGCGGGGCGCCTCGCCCTCTCCCGAGCCGTGCTGTGCCGCCCCGCCTCCGGTCGCCGACGGCGGAAGCGGCCATGGCAGTGCCGCACGGTCCACCTTGCCGGACGTTCTGGTGGGCAGTTCGTCGACGACGGCGAGCACTGGCATCACCCCCGCCGCGAGACGCGAGGCGAGATGTTCGCGGGCCCTGCCGCGGTCGAGTTCGCCGCCGCCCTCGCCGCCCTCGCCCCCCTCAACGACGAGGTAGCCGACCAGCAACGGCACATCCGCCTCACTCTTCCGGACCGCGGCGGCCGCCGCGGTCACACCGGGCAGATCCTGCAGCGCATTCTCCACCTCCCCGAGTTCGACGCGGCGCCCACCGACCTTCACCTGGTCGTCGGCGCGTCCGACGAAGATGAGGCCGTCCTCCTCGTACCGCACGAGGTCGCCCGAGCGGTAGGCACGATCCCACCCGAGGGTGGGCATCGGTGCATACTTCTCCGCGTCCTTCGCGGGATCGAGGTAGCGGGCGAGGCCCACCCCGCCGATGATGAGCTCCCCCTGTTCTCCCGGCGCGACCCGGTGTCCCTCAGCGTCGACCACCGCAAGGTCCCAGCCGTCGAGGGGTAGGCCGATGCTGACCGGCCCGTTTCCGTCGAGCTGACAGCCGCATGCCACGACGGTCGCCTCCGTCGGGCCGTAGGTGTTCCACACCTCGCGTCCGTCCTCCGCCAGGCGTGCGACGAGTTCGGGCGGGCAGGCCTCGCCACCGAAGATGAGCAGCCGCACATTCTCGATCGCCTCGGCCGGCCACATCGCGGCGAGAGTCGGCACAGTCGAGACGACAGTGATGTTCTGGCGGACGAGCCAGCCGGCGAGATCCTCACCGCTGCGCACCAGCGCGCGGGGTGCCGGCACCAGGCACGCGCCGTGCCGCCATGCGAGCCACATCTCCTCGCAGGACGCGTCGAAGGCGACCGAGAGCCCCGCGAGCACACGGTCGCCGGGCCCGAGCGGGTCGTCCTGCAGGAAGAGGTTCGCCTCCGCGTCGACGAATGCCGCGGCCGAGCGATGCGTCACCGCAACCCCCTTCGGCACGCCGGTGGAACCCGAGGTGAAGATGATCCAGGCATCGTCGTCCGGGGTCGGGTCGTGGACAGCCGCTGCGTTATCCCTGTCCCCCCGGTCCTCTCCGGCCAGCCCGTCCCCCTGCTCACGCGGCGCATAGCCGCCGTTGCCGACGACGCCGACGGCACGGGCCTCACCGAAGACCAGTCGGGCGCGCTCATCGGTGTCGTCGACATCGACCGGAACATATGCCGCACGGGCGCGCATCACCGCCAGAATCGAAATGTAGAGCTCCCGCGAACCGGAGGCGACGCGGATCCCCACGCGGTCCCCGGGTCGCACCCCTGCCGAGCGGAGCACCGCCGCCTGGTCCTCGACGGCGTCGAGCAGTTCGGCGTAGCTCAGCGCCCCCGACCCGTCATCAATGGCGGAGGCTTCGGGATGGGACTGAGCCATCGCCCGGAGAATATCGATCAGTGTCCGCGGCGGTGCCGCGATGTCCCCGCGATTCAGGGGGGATTGGGAATCGTCATGGTGTTGCACCCCGTCAGTCAACCACGCTCAGGTGAACTCCAGGTGACGAGACCTTCGATCACAGTTCCAGGCGCTCGCCGCGCCAGCGCTTGCGCAGCCACCGGTCGTGGGACGCCACGACCACCGCGCCCGGGTAGGACGGTATCGCCTGCTCCAGCGCGGTGACCAGGGACAACGACAGGTGGTTGTCCGGCTCGTCGAGCAGCAGCACGTCCGGCGGGTCCGCCAGCAGCACTGCCAATTCCACCCTGCGCTGCTGGCCCAGGCTCAACTCAGCCAACGGCCGGGACTCGTCGCGCGGATGCACCAGTCCGAAGGTGGACAACGGCACCTGGTCTGCAAGAGGCTCCCCGACCAGGTCACGGTAGGTGCGCTCCACGGTACGGTCCTCGCCGCGGTCGTAGGGATCGGGCAGCCAGACGTCCTGCGTGAGATGCCCGACGGACACCGACGCAGCATTGACCGAACCGCCGTCCGGCACAAGCGTGCCCGCCAGCACCGCCAGCAGCGTCGACTTCCCCGACCCGTTCGGGCCGGTGACCAGCAACTTCTCCGAGCCGTTGATGCTCACCGAGGTCGCCGGCAGGCGGCCGTCGACCGCCACGGACGAGGCGACGAGGACCGGTCCTTCGACGGGATCGCCGGAGCGTCCTGCTCCGGACGTTCCTGTCGCCATGCCGGACGCCGCCCCCTACTCCGACTACCTCGACTGGTTGGGACGCCGCGACGCCCGAGTCGACGAGGACGCCTGGTCTGAGCGCCTGGACGGCCTGGAGCACGGCACCCTGGTGGGCAAGATCGCACCGCCGGTCGCCGCCGATACCGCTGACAGCGTTGATACAGTCGACACAGACAAGACAAGCGGCACAGATGGCCCCGGACGCGGCGAGTGCCTCCGCGAGGTCACCGGTGAGATGAGCGATAACAGTGCGGTGTCACCGTCCGCCCTCCTGGACCGCGCCGCCGAGGACGGGGTCACCCCGAACACGATGCTCCAGGCCGCGTGGTCGCTGAGCCTGGCGTCGCTGACCGGTGACTCCGACGTCCTCTTCGGCACCACGGTGTCGGGGCGTCCCACCGAGCTGCCGGGCATCGGAAACACCGTCGGCCTGTTCATCAACACCGTGCCCGCCCGGGCCACCGTCGACCCGGAGCAGGATCTGAACGGCCTACTAGGCACCATCGGCCGCACCCAGGCCCGGATGAGCGCGCACGACGCCACCCCGCTGGTGCGCATCGAGCAGCTCGCCGGCTGCGGCGCGTTGTTCGACTCGCTGGTGGTGCACGACAACTTCCCCGCTGCCGGGTCCGGCGACTCCGGCGCTGACGCCGACCCCGACACGATCAGCGTCGGCGAGATCCACACCGACGGCCGGACGGACTTCCCCGTCTCCGTGGTCTCACCGCCGGGTGACACCTTCCGCATCGTGCTCGCCTACCGCCCTGACCTGGTCGACCGTAAGTTCATCGACCTGGCTCACCGCACGTTGGTGAAGGTGCTGGCGTCCTATGCGATCCCGGACATCATCGAGATCGTCGACGAGTTCCCGCTGACCGGCGTCGGCAAGGTCAGCAAGAAGGCGCAGCAGACGTAGGCGGGACTGTGGGCGCGAACCGGGTCGCGTAGGGACACCTGGCTCTCCACACGCGGCGCGAAGCTAAGCGTCCCCAATTCGGTAACTCCACCACACATGGAATGACCGAATTGGGGACACTTAGCGATCAGGACGCTAGCCCTCGATGATGCCGCGGACGGTGTGCAGCGTCTCGGTGATGCCGTAGGTCGCGGTCTCCTCGCGCTGGGCCTCCTGGGCGGCGGCGTCCTCCCCGAACTTCTCCACGAAGTAGGCCTCACCCTGCTCGGTGAAACGGGTGAACTCGGTGAGGACGGTCGCGTCATCCCGGCGGTTCACCGCCTCCATCCGGAAGCCCCACTCGGTACCGGACGAGGTCACCCGCCAGGCGAACTCCACGCCCGGCTCGTCGACGATCACCTCGGAGACGGTGCTCCACTCCCGCTCGTCGGTGCGGTTGTGGCCAGTGAAGGTCGCGCCGACGCGGGAACCCGCGGGAACCTCAGCGGTGACGGCGTCGTCCCACTGCGCCTTGTAGCACTGGGCACTCCACTCCCCGGTCCGGGTGATGTCGCTGACCAGGGCGTGGACGTCCGCCGGGGAGGCGGCGACGGTGATGGAATCGCTGAGTTCATAGGCCATGGGCTCGAGGATAGTCGCCGACACTCACACCTCGATGTCTGCGAGCGCCTCGGCGATGAGCGCGCGGGACCGGCTGCGTAGCTCGGGATCGTTCAGCGCGTCCTGCACCATGATCTCGGTGACACCGAACTCCGTCACCACCGGCTGGAGCTGCTCACGCAAGGACTCCGGGGTGCCGGCCAGGCACTGCGGCAGGGCCAGCCCGTCGACCTGGGCCGGGGCGTTCTTCTGCTCCTCGGTGAGGTGGGCGTCCGCATCCGCCAGCAACCGCACCGGCCCCTGCTTCCCGGCGCGCAGATCCGCCCACATCGCACGGTTGGGCCAGGTCAGCCGCAGTGCCTCCTCCTGGGTGGGCGCGGCGACGATGTTCAGCGCGAGGATGCTCTGCGGTGACCCCGGCCCGAAGGGCGTGGCCTCGAAGTTGTCCCGGTAGGCGCTCAACGCCGCATGCGCCGAGCCGGGGTTGATGAATCCGGCGAAGGAGTAGCCGATGCCGAGCTGGCCGGCGAGACCGGCACTGCTGCCGGACGATCCAAGGGTGAACACCTCCGGAACCCCGTCGATCCCGTGGGTGGGATCCAGCGTGGCGAACGGGTGATTCTCGTCGAAAGCGTGGTGGTAGTAGGCGAGGATCTCCTGGATCTGTGTGGCGTAGTCGTCCTGCATCGGGGCACTGCGGTCGCGCTTCAGCGCGGCATCCGCCACCGGCCCCCCGGTGGCACGGCCGAGGCCGAGATCGACCCGCCCCGGCGACAGGGCCTCGAGCTGCAGGAACCTCTCCGCCACGGAGTACGGGCTGTAGTGGTTCAGCAGCACCGCCCCGGAGCCGACGCGGATGCGTTCGGTCCGGGCGGCGGCCAGGGCGATCAGTGACACCGGGTCCTGCGCGGCGTAACCGAGGGCATTGTGGTGCTCGGCGAACCAGATCCGGTGGTAGCCGAGCTGTTCGGCCTCCACCGCGGCATCGAGCGCCCGGTGCAGCGCCTCCGACTTGGAGTGTCCGGGAGTGACGGGAGCGAGTTCGACCAGGGAGTACCTCATGAGCCCATTGTCCTCATCTCACGGCGGGCGTCCACCCGGTTTACTCCACCGCGCCACCGGCGGCGAACTGGCTGCGGTACAGCTCAGCGTAGGATCCGTCGGCCTCCAACAGCTCCTCGTGGGACCCCTGCTCCACGATGGAACCGTCCACTATCACCAGGATGCGGTCGGCATCGCGGATCGTGGACAGCCGGTGCGCGATGACGAAGGACGTTCGCTGCGCACGGATCGCATTCATCGCCTGCTGCACCAGCACCTCGGTCCGGGTGTCCACCGAGGACGTCGCCTCGTCCAGGATGAGGATCTCCGGTTCGGCCAGGAACGCGCGCGCGATGGTGATCAGCTGGCGCTCGCCGGCGGACACCGAGCCGCCGTCCTGGTCGATGACGGTGTCGTAGCCTTCCGGCAGGGAGTGGACGAAGCGGTCGACGTAGGCGGCCTTCGCCGCGGTGATGACCTCCTCGTCCGTGGCGTCCAACCTGCCGTAGCGGATGTTCTCCAGGATGGTGCCCTCGAACAGGACGGCGTCCTGCAGCACCATGCCGGTGCGCGAGCGCAGGTCCGCCCGGGTCATCCTGCGGGTGTCCACGCCGTCGACGAGAATCGCTCCTCCGGTGACGTCGTAGAACCGCAGCACCAGGTTGACCATGGTGGTCTTGCCCGCGCCGGTCGGCCCGACGATGGCCACGGTCTGGCCTGGCTCCACGACCAGGTTCAGGTCGTTGATCAGCGGGACGTCCTCGGAGTAGCCGAAGTCGACGTCGCGGAACTCCACGCGACCGCGGGACGTGCGCGGCGAGACCGGCGCACCCGGCACCGCCGGTGCGTCCTGCGCACCCGGCACCGCCGGTGCGTCCTGCGCACCCGGCACCGCCGGTGCGTCCTGCGCACCCTTCGTGTCGGACGCTGCGGCGTCCACGGTGGAAACGTCCGGCACCTCCTCCCCGGCGTCGAGCAGCTCGAAGACGCGCTCGGCGGAGGCGACACCGGACTGCACCATCGTCATCATGCCGGCGAGCTCGCCGAGTGGCTGGTTGAACTCACGGGAGTACTGGATGAACGCGGTGACCGCGCCCAGGCTCATACTGCCGTTTGCCACCCGCAGCGCGCCGACCACGGCGATGATCACGTAGCTGAGGTAGTTCATGAACTGCATCAGCGGCATCATCATGCCGGACAGGAACTGCGCCTTCGCACTGGCCTGGAACAGTTCCTCGTTGTGCTCGTCGTAGGCCTTGGCCATATCGTCCTGACGACCGTAGGCAACGACCAGGTCGTGCCCGGTGAAGGACTCCTCGACATGCCCGTTGACCTTGCCGGTGTTCGCCCACTGCGCCGCATACTGCTTCTGCGCCTTCGTACCGACGATGCCGACCAGCACCGCGGTGACCGGCAGCACCGTCAACGCCAGCAGGGCCATCTGCCAGGACACGGTGAACATCATCACCGTGACACCGAGCATCATCAGGATCGAGTAGACGAAACTCGCCAACGCCTGCTGCAATGCAGCCTGCACATTGTCGATGTCGTTGGTGGTGCGCGACAGGATGTCGCCCTTCTTCTGGGCGTCGTAGTAGCGCAACGGCAGGTGGTGGACCTTGCGCTCCACATCCGACCGCAGATCCAGGACGACCTTGACCACGATGCGGTTCAGGATGAACCCCTGCGCCCAGTCGAAGACCGAGGCGATGAGGTACATGCCAAGCACCACACCGATCAGGGTGCCCAGGTGACCGAAGTCGATGGCCGTCTCGCCGGGGGCGACGTCCCCGGACCAGCGGGCGAGAACCCCGTCGTAGATCACGTCGACGGCGTCACCCAGCACCTTCGGGGCGTAGACCGACAACCCGACACAGATGACCAGCAGGCCGAAGACCCAGAACATCCCGACCTTGCGGGAGCCCATCAATCCGATCAGACGCAGCATCGACGGCCAGAAGGCCTTCGCCGAGCGCGGTGCCGACTCGCCCTCGCGGTCGGCGACCTCGAGGACCTCGGGAGTATCAGTTGCGTCACTCATCGCTGCGCCTCCATCTGGGACTCGACGATCTCCCGGTAGGTGCTGCTGGAGTCCAGCAGCTCATCGTGGGATCCGCGGGCGATGATGGTGCCCTTGTCCAGCACCAGGATCTGGTCGGCGTCGCGGATGGTGGACACCCGCTGCGCGACGGTGACGACCGCTGCGTCCTGCACGGTGGGACGCAACGCCGTGCGCAGCGCGGCGTCGGTACGCACGTCGAGGGCGGAGAAGGAGTCGTCGAAGACGTAGACGCTGGGCTTGGCGACCAGCGCGCGGGCGATGCACAGGCGCTGGCGTTGACCACCGGAGACGTCCGTGCCGCCCTGGGTGATCGGGGACGCCAGGCCGGCCTTCTCCCCGGTGCCACGGTGCCGGACGAAGTCCTCACCCTGGGCGACGCGCAGCGCGTCCCACAGCTCCTCGTCCGCGGCCTCCTGGTTGCCGAAACGCAGGTTGGACGCCACGGTCCCGGAGAACAGGTACGCCTTCTGCGGAACCAGGCCGACGTGGCGGGCCAGGTCGACGCGCGGCATCGACGCGACATCCACCCCGCCGATCACGACCTTGCCGGACGTCGGGGCGAAGAGGCGCGGAATCAGGTTGACCAGGGTCGACTTTCCGGAGCCGGTGGCCCCGATGATCGCCGTGGTCTGGCCCGGGCGCACGGTGAAATTGATGTCGTGCAGGACGGGTTCCTCGGCGCCGGGGTAGGTGAAGGAGACATTGCGGAACTCGAGCTCGGCGGTGGTGTCGGCGGCGGCTGTGTCGGCGGCGGCTGTGTCGGCGGCACTGCCGGGGACACCCAGTCGCTTGACCTGGACCTCCGGGTCCTTCTCCGGCTCAACGATCGACGGGTCGTGGTCGAGGACCTTGCTGATGCGCGCCGCACAGACCATGGCGCGCGGCAGCATCATCACCACGAACGACACCATCATCACCGCCACCAGGATCTGCAGCAGGTACTGCATGAACGCGGTCAGCGAACCGACCTCGATGGCGCCGTCCTCCACCCGGTGCCCACCGAACCACAGCACGGCCGCGGTCGCGGTGTGCAGGATGACCATGATCACCGGACCGACCAGGACGAACACCCGGCCGACGCGTTCAGACACCCAGGCGACGGCCTTGTTGGCGTCGTCGAAGCGCTTCGTCTCGAACTTCTCGCGGACGAAGGCGCGGATCACCCGGATGCCGGTGATCTGCTCGCGCATCACCAGGTTGATCCGGTCGATCCGGTCCTGCATCGACGCGAACAGCGGGACCAGCCGGGACACCATGAAGCTCACGACCACGGCGAGGACCAGCACGGACACCCAGACCAGCCAGGACAGTCCGGCGTCCTCGCGCAGGGCCATGACGATGCCGCCGATGCACATGATCGGGGTCATCACCAGGAAGCTCAATGCCATGACGAACACCATCTGCACCTGCTGGACGTCATTGGTGCCACGGGTGATCAGGGTGGGTACGCCGAAGGTGCCCATGTCCTGGGCGCTGAAGCGGTCGACGCGGCGGTAGACGTCACGGCGGATGTCGCGCCCGACGGCCATGGCCAGTCGGGCGGCGCACCAGGTGGCGGCGATGGCGGCGATGACCTGGACGAAGGCCACACCGAGCATGATGCCGCCGGTGGACCAGATGTATCCGATGTCCCCGGTGGAGACACCCTTGTCGATGATGTCGGCGTTGAGTCTGGGCAGGTACAGCGTCGCGAGGGTGGCGACTACCTGGAGGAGGATGACCGCGACGAGATACCCGGGGTACGGGCGTGCGTACGCGGCCAAAAGGCGTAGAAGTTGCACTCTTCGTACGGTACGTGAACATACGTTGACCTGCCAGGAAGCCGTCCTTTACAATACTGTGTTCAAGTTGTCCTGGGAGCAGGGGTGACTGCGGGGACCGGCGGGCGGCGGGCGGGGGACATGCGGGCAACCGGCGCAACATAGACGGAGAGGTCACGTTAGGCGCCAGAAAGTGACCTCTCCGTCTATGTTGCGCACCCCGGGTCCGCCGTAGACTACGGGTGTCTCACTTCCCCGCTCCCGAGCCAACACCGACCACGACAGGACAGCACGGATGTTCTCCTCCAAGAAGGGCTCCTCACGACGACGGACGATCCTTCTCACCGCCGGAGGGGTGGCAGTTGTCGTCGCGGTCGGCGTGACCGTCGGAGTGATCGTCACCCAGACCGGGGACGACGGCCCGACCAACGCAGCGTCCTGCAGCGACGTCGAGTTCATCGGCGTGGCCGGGTCGGGTCAGCGTGACGGCGGGCACAGCGCCGAGGACCAGATGGATGAGGAAGACATCGAAGACGAGGACTACGGGGACTCCGAGACCCCGGATGTCGACGTCGTCGCCGAGGTCGGTGACATCGTCGCGGTCACCTACGCCAACCTCGAAGCCGACCTCCCCGAGGACACGTCGATCAACCTGCGGGCGGTGGAGTACCCCGCGATGGCCGTGCCGGTGAGCCTGAAGCAGGAGACGTGGGAGGACTACTTCGAGTCCGTCGCCGAGGGTGTCTCAGCAACAAAGGACACAATCAACGACACCGTCGACGAGTGCCCGGAATCAAAGATCGTCGTCGCCGGGTGCTCCCAGGGTGCGATGGCTCTGCGACGCGCCCTGCTTGAACTCGGGTCGGTCGACAGCATCGTCGCCGGAGTCCTCATCGGCGACGGGGACAAGCTGCCCGATGACAAGGTCACGACCATCGACGACTACGACACCGACGACTACGAGGGCATCGCCCAGCTGGCCCGGGACCAGTGGGATTTCGACTCCGGTGCCTCGGAGGAGCCGCTGCCGTCCGACTGGGAGTCGCGGATCCTGTCCGCCTGCCGTGGCGGCGACGTGGTCTGCGCGCTGGAGTCTTTCGACGTCGGCAGCATCACCGACGACATCTCCGCGCACACCAACTACGACGCGGAGGACTGGCGGGAGTTCCTGGCGGACGCGGTCGCAGGCGCCAGCTGACCAGAACCGCCCCGGTCAGATGGCCAGACCCTCCCCTGTCGGATAGGTGGGACGGATCGTCGTGATCCGGCCGGAAGACCATCGATTCGTCCCACGTATCTGACAGGTGGTGTGGGCGGGGCCGGAAGGTGGGGCGGGGCCTACTCCCCTGCTTCAGCCTCGAGCTCGGCGAGGATCGCGGCGGAGGATGACAGGCCCAGGCGGGTGGCACCGGCGGCGATCATCTCCTGCGCCGCTGCCAGCGAGCGGATCCCGCCGGACGCCTTGATGCCGAGCCGTCCCCCGACCGTCTCGTTCATCAGCGACACCGCACGCACGCTCGCCCCGCCCGCCGGGTGGAAGCCGGTGGAGGTCTTCACGAAGTCCGCCCCGGCCTCCTCGGAAGCCTTGCACGCGGCCACGATCTCCTCGTCGGTCAGCGCGGCAGACTCGATGATCACCTTCAACACCCCTGGCGCGGGAACGGCGGCACGCACCGCAGCGATCTCGCTGGTCAGCTCGTCGAAACGCCCCTCCTTCGCCAGCGCGATGTTGATGACCATATCGACCTCCCCCGCACCGTCCGCCACCGCGCGGGCAGCCTCGGCGGCCTTGATCTCCGGCTTCACCGCACCCGACGGGAAGCCGACCACGGTGGCAACGTGCAACCCGCCCGGGACCTCGACCGGCAGCTGCGAGGGAGAGACACAGATCGAGTAGGTTCCCAGCTCCCCGGCCTCGGCGGCCATCGCTGCGACATCCGCGGCGGTGGACTCGGGCTTGAGGAGGGTGTGGTCGATCAGTTGCGCGAGCTCGTCACGGGTGGTGTCGCGGGCACGCTGACCATCGCGGTCGCTACTCAGATCACTACGTGGGTCGCTGCTGTGGTCGTTGGTCATCTACTATCCAATCCTGTCCAGAATCACGGAGCGTTGTGCGGTGTCGGCGCCGGTGCCACCGGCCTCCACCGAGTATCCCGTCTCCAGCACCTCGAGTGCACGCTCGAAGCGCTCCGGCGTGTCCGTGTGCAACGTGAACAGCTTCTGACCTGCCGAAACCTTCTCCCCCTTCACCGCGTGCAGTTCGACACCGGCACCAGCCTGCACCGGATCCTCCTTGCGGGCACGTCCGGCACCGAGCCGCCAGGACGCCACACCGAAGGCCAGGGCGTCGGTCTCGGCGAGCACCCCGTCCGACGACGCGACCACGTCGTGGGTGTGCACGGCGGCCGGCAGCTCAGCGTCCGGATCACCATCCTGGGCGCGGATCATCTCGCGCCACGCGTCCATCGCGCGGCCGTCGGCCAGAGCGTCCTCCACGTCGGCGTCCTGCCCGTTCGGCCCGCCGATGCCGGACGCACCGAGCATCTCCCGGGCCAGCGCACACGTCAGCTCGACGACATCGGACGGCCCACCACCGGCGAGCACCTCGACGGACTCGCGGACCTCCAGCGCATTGCCGATGGCGCGTCCCAACGGCACCGACATGTCGGTGAGCAGCGCGGTGGTGGCGACCCCTGCGTCCTGACCCAACGCGACCATGGTCTCGGCGAGCTCCCGGGCGTCGTCCTGCGAAGTCATGAACGCACCGGAACCGACCTTGACGTCCAGCACCAGGGAGGCGGTGCCCTCGGCGATCTTCTTCGACATGATCGAGCTGGCGATCAGCGGGATGCAGTCGACGGTGGCGGTGATGTCGCGCAGCGCGTAGAGCTTCTTGTCCGCCGGGGCGAGGCCGGAGCCGGCGGCGCAGATCACGCAGCCGGGGCCCTCGAGGATCTCGGTGAGCCGCTCATTGGTCAGGTTCGCCTGCCAGCCGGGGATCGCCTCGAGCTTGTCGAGGGTGCCGCCGGTGTGCCCGAGGCCGCGTCCGGACAGTTGCGGTACCGCGACCCCGTAGGACGCCACGAGCGGGGCGAGCGGCAGGGTGATCTTGTCGCCGACGCCGCCGGTGGAGTGCTTGTCGGTGGTGATCTTAGACAGGTGGGAGAAGTCCATCCGGTCGCCGGAGTCGATCATCGCCTGGGTCCAGCGCGCGATCTCGGCACGGTTCATACCGCGCAGGAAGATGGCCATGGCCAGGGCGGTCATCTGTTCCTCGGCGACGATGCCACGGGTGTAGGCGTCGATGACCCAGTCGATCTGCGGGTCGGTGAACTCTCCCCCGTCGCGTTTGTTGCGGATGACGTCGACGACGTCGAACTTCTCGGTGTGTGCCATGAGGTGCAACCCCTTCGGTGTTCGCGTGGTGTTGGTGCGGTGTTTGTGCGGTACTACGCAGTGTTCGCGTGGCGTGTGGAAGGCCGGTTATGCGTCCATATATATTGCCGGAGATTATGACATTCATTATCATCGCCTGCACATGCCCCGTCAACGGCTAAGGATGTCCTGCCATGCAGTATCCGCCTGATCCAGCTCCATCCTCTCCCTCCTCTCCACGGTCTCCCTCCGCTCCCTCCCCGCCTTCCGACGCTGAGCTCCTCGCGTTCTCCCACGAGGCCGCACACAAGGCCTACGCACCGTACTCCGGCTTCCCGGTCGGCGCGGCGCTCCTGCTGGACGACGGGCGGGTGGTGACCGGCTGCAATGTCGAGAATGCGTCCTACGGACTCGGGATCTGCGCCGAACGCACCGCGGTGACCCGCATGATCGCCGAGGGTTCCAGGCAGGACGCACCGGAGGACACACCGGACGCCTCAGCCGCGGCACCGACGGCACCGACGGCACCGACGATCCTCGCCGTCGCCGTCACCGGGCTCAAGGCCTCCCCCTGTTTCCCCTGCGGCGCCTGCCGGCAGGTACTCCACGAGTTCGGGTGCCAGCGCGTGATCGTCGAGGGTGACACCGGACCGGAGTCGCACCCGTTCACCGACATCCTGCCCTTCGCCTTCGGCCCAGGAGACCTGTGATGGAGAGATTCCAGGGGATCATCGGCATCCTCGCCATCTTCGCGCTGATCTACGCCTTCTCCCGGGCGCGCAAGCACATCCGCTGGCGCACCCTCGGCGTGGGCCTCGCCCTCCAGGTCGCCTTCGCACTGTTGGTGCTCAAGTGGGACGTCGGCTTGCAGGCGTTGATCAAGGTCTCGGAGGGTGTCCAGAAACTCTCCGACTTCACCAATCACGGCACCTCCTTCGTCTTCGGTGAGCTGTTCGGCATGGAGGAGGACAGCTTCATCTTCGCCCTCAACGTGCTGCCGGTGATCATCGTGCTCGGCGCGATCATCGCCGCCCTGTACTACCTGCGGGTGATCCAGTACATCGTCCACTACGTCGGCACCGCCATCAACTACCTGATGGGCACCTCGAAGGTCGAGGGCGTGTAAGCCTCCACGGTGATCTTCCTGGGCCAGGCCGAGGCCCCGCTGGTCATCGCCCCCTACCTGCCGAAGCTCACGAAATCGGAGCTTTTTCACCTGTATGACCGGTCGTTTCGCCTCGGTCGCCGGCTCCACCCTGCTGGGCTATGCACTGCTGGGTGCACCGTTGGAGTTCCTGCTGGCAGCGTCCATCATGAACGCCCCAGGCTCCCTGCTGGTCGCGAAAGGGACTGATGCCGGAGACCAAGAAGTCCGAGGTGGACGCCACGGTGAAGGACGTCCGCGACACCGAGTCGAAGAACATCATCGACGCCGTCGGCAAGGGTGCGATGTCAGGCGGCAAGATCGCGGTGACCATCGGCTGCCTGCTCATCGCCATCATCGCGATGCTCTCGGCGATGATCGGCGGCATCGGCGGCTGGTTCGGCCAGGACAACTGGTCGCTGGAGGGTACCTTCGGGATCGTGTTCGGCCCGCTGGCCTGGGCGATCGGCGTGCCGTGGCAGGACGCCATGCAGGTCGGCAGCTTCATCGCGGAGAAGACGATCATCAACGAGTCCGTCGGTTTCACCTCCTTCAGCGAGGTGGTGGACGACCTGGATCCGAAGTCCGTGATGCTGGCGACGTTCGCGCTGGCCGGCTTCGCGAACCTGAGTTCCATCGCCATCCAGATCGGCGCAATCGGTGGTCTCGCACCGGAGCGTCGGGCGGACGTGGCCAAGATGGGGCCGTTCGCCCTGCTCGGTGGCTTCTTCACCAATATGCTCAACGCGGCGATCGTCGGCATCGTCGCGTTCTAGAACGCCGCGCCAGGCCCCTACAGCTGCGCGGTGAGCATCGGGGCGGCGCTAATCTGTCAAGAATCCACGGATCGGCGAATCCTTGTTAGATTAAGGGGGTACCTAATCTAACAATCAGCAGGTCGGGTCAGTTATTTCTACAGCTGCGCGGCGAGCATCGGGGCGGCGGTCACCGGGTCGATGCCGGCGGCCCTCAGGGCGTCGACGGCACCCTGGGGGTTGGTGCGGAACTGCTCGGCGGTGCCACGGTCGATACCCATACTCTCGGCTGCGGCGATGGTGGCGTCCGGGTTGGCGGCGAGCTGGTCGGCTGTCGCGGGGTCCACACCGGCGCCCAGCAGTGCGTCACGGATCGCCGGGTCACCGGCCGGGGCCGGGGCGGGATCCGGCTCGGGCTGGGGTTCCGGCTGCGGCTCGGGCTCCGGTGCCGGATCCTGCTGTTCCTGACCCTCTGCGTTCGGATCGTTCGGGTTGTTCGGGTCCTGCTCAGCGTTCGGGTCGTCGGCGTTCGGGTCCTGCCCCTCGGCGTCTCCACCGCACACCGGCGGCACCTGGTCGGCGGCGACCTTCTCCACCAGACCACAGGCCGCTGCACGGGACAGCTTCCACTGCTCGTCCTGCTTGACGAACTCGACGGAATCCTGAAAGTCCTGTTCCTGATCCGGCAGTGTCATCCGTACCGAGGCCGTCGCGATCTCGGGGGTCTCGCCGGGCAGTACCGGGTCGATGACCTCGATCTCGGCACCGGACTCCTGCTTCGCCCGGGTCATCACCTCGAACAGCTCGGCGGCCTCGTGGCCGTCCTCGACGGTGTCAGCCTTCTGCTCGGTCGGCACCTCGGGATCGACCGCGCGGTCGAGGATCTCGGCGAGGGCCGCGGAGTCCGGCAGGACGTCCTGCGCCTCGGTGGTCTCCTCCGCTGTGGTGGTGGCGGACGAGGTGGCCGCGGCGTCCCCCTCATCGGAGGAGCAGGACGCCAGCGCCAGCCCGGTGGACACCGCCACGGCGACAGCGAGGGCTCGGGAGCGGTACAGGGCGGGCCGGGTGTGGCTCACAGGGACAATCCTTAGTCATCGGGTTCGGTGGTCGAAAACGTTCCCGACGAGTCTAGACCATCTACCCCAGCTTCTTGCGGACCTCCTGGAAGGCGTCAGCCCAGGCGAGCAGGGTACGCAGCAGGGAGGGGAAAGGACCGGTGGAGACGTCCTGCGGGGTGAACTTCCCGTCGGTGAAGTCCGTGAAGATGGAGAACGCCACCGTGTCACGCACCGTCGCAGCCCCGAAATTGGCGAAGGCCACACGCCAGTTCTCCACGGCGCGCACTCCCTTGTCCGCGCCGTAACTGGCGAAGGCGATGGGCTTGTTGCGGAACTCAGAGCCGACGAAGTCGACGGCATTCTTCAGCGGGCCGGGCACGGAGTGGTTGTACTCCGGGGTGACCACGATGTAACCGTCGAAGGGCTCCAGGGCCGCGCCCCAGGCCTTGGTGTGCTCGTTGGCGTACTGGTGAGCGCCGCCGGGGATAGGCTCGTCGAGGACGGGCAGGTCGTAGTCGCCGAAGTTGACGACGGTGTTCTCCACGCCGGCCTCGTCCAGCTGGGCCTTGACCCAGGTGACGACCTGGGGGTTCAGCGCTCCGGGGCGGGTGGATCCGGCGATGATTCCGATGCTGGTCATGGTGAGGGGACTCCTTGGTGAGTGTTGGTGGCTCTGCGGACCCGTGGTTCTGCGACGTCCGCGGACGTGCACTATCCTACCATAGGTGACACGTCACCGACTTCAGGTTGGGCGCCGATCTCATTCGCGCATTCAGGCTTGACCTACCCGTTTCCTTGATCGTGTCCCCGTAACATCGGGGACACGATCAAGGCAACGGGGGAGGTGCTGTTGCAAAGTTGAGCTGGCGGTGCCCGGTCGCCGATCGAGAAGGCGGTCCACCCCCCCCGTAGCCCTGGTCTCTCAGGCGTCTGCGAAGGCTTTCGCCACGATCACCACATCCGGGTTCGCACACCCGAAGGCGAACATCCTGCCCTGGCCTTTGCGCAGCGCGTGCATCGCCTCCATTCCTTGTAGCGTCCGGTAGGCAGACACCGGGGTCTTGAACCCGCCACCCTTGGGCCCCAGGATCCGTTTGAGCCGGCCGTGATCCCCCTCGATCACGTTGTTGAGGTACTTCACCTGCCGATGCTCCACTGTCGTCGACAGCTTATGCTCGTCGATCAGCGCTGCGATCGCCGCTGCGTAGGTGGGTGCTTTGTCGGTGCAGATCACCCTAGGCCCACCGGGGCACTCACCGTTTCGGCTGCGGTGACCAGCACAACGCAGTGCTTTACCCAGGAACCGTGTCGCTGCTGTCGTGTTGCGCTTAGTGGACATGTAGAAATCCAAGGTTCGACCGTCTGCGGTGACTGCCCGGTAGAGGTAGCACCATCTCCCACCGACCCGTATGTAGGTCTCATCAACCCGCCAGGAATCGGAGAACCAAGGGGAGGTTTGACGGTACCACCGGGTGCGTTTATCCAGTTCGGGGCCGTACTTTTGAACCCAACGGTAGATGGTGGTGTGATCCACCGGCACACCGCGCTCGGTGAGCATCTCCTCGAGATCGCGGTAGGACACTCCGTATCGGCAGTACCAACGCACAGCCCAGAGAATCACGTCTTTGGGGTAGTGCCTACCGGAGAAGATGCCCATGAGCACCGATCCTGACCGACTGATACCAGCTTTGCAACAGCACCCCCGAGACCAGGCAGCAGTGGGACAGTCTGGCCGACCAGCGTCCCGGCCGGCCCGACAGGACCCGCATCCCCCGCGAACCGGTTGCCGCGGCCGCTGGGGAGCAGGTCGTCAGACCCGGCCAGACGAGCGTGGCGACAACGGTGCAGACCACCGAGCAGACCACTGGGCAGACCAGTTCCCACCACGTCATGTCCCCGGGGGTGGCCGCCGCGTCGAGTGCTCTGGTTGTCGCCGGGACGGTCGCCGCGGCCGACGCCCTCGAAGATGCCGTGAATGCCCGGACCGAACAGCTCGGACTTGCCCAACCGGCACCGGAGATCGCCGACAGTCCGGACACCTCGCAGGATGATCTGGCCGACGTCGGAGCTGAGGTGGGCGCTGTCGCGGCTGCCGGGTTCGGGGCAGCGGCGTTCACCGGGGATCTGGGTCAGGCCCTGGCCGATGAGTCGACCCCAGGGTTTGCTGACCTGTCAGTCAGCGCCACCGATGAACAGGCGCAGACCACACAGGCCGACCAGTCGGCCGGGGCGGAGCTGTGATGGGCACCGGAGGTTCCTACCCGGGTGATCCCTGGGATGATCCCGCCGGCCGTCAGACCCGTATCCTGCCGATCGGCCAGCCGGTGACACCACCGGATCAGCACTATCAGGAGACCGCCTATCCGCCTCCGGTCCACCGGGACGAGGGCAGGAAACTGCTTGCCGGGAAGTTCGACCCGCAACGACTGACGGTGAACCTGACAGTGCTCGGGATCTTGGCTGCGGTGGTGACGTTCGCGGTGGTGCTCATTGTCGACCGGGTGGTTGCCACGCTGACTGTCTTCCCGCCGGCAACGGTGCCGGCCTATGTGGTGACAGGGGTGGCCACCGGCATCGTCGGGGTGGGTGTGGGCCTGTCGTACATGCTGGTGGTGGACACCGGCAATGACGCCCTGTTCGGTATCGCGGTGATCGCTCTGACCGTCGCCGGGGTGGCCGTGTGCGTTCTGGGTGGGGGATTGCTGTCGGGGGACTGGTCGCAGGTGTCGACTGTGGCGACGATCGTGTGCATCGGGATCACCGCCTACGCCGCGCCTCGGAGGGTCGACGCCGCCCGGGTGGGGTAGAGAAGATAGCTGCGACGTGGACATAGGTTTACCTATTGCAGAGATAGCCCATATCACGTATGGTTCAGTCAACCCTTACTTATCGGGTTATCCATACGTTCTAAGAGGAACTCTCCTATGTATCGTAAAATCTCGCAGAGCATAGCAGCGGCAGCCCTCGCGGCGTGCTGCGCCATCGCTGCAAGCCCAGCCCAAGCAGTCGTAGCAGGCAATGATGACGTTTCCACCGCGTCGCCGTACAACGACACGACGGTTACCTGGTCAACTCCATCCAGCGAGCTCGCCGACACCCAAATCCGAGCTAGAGCTCTGAACACCCCCGATAGTGTAGGACCTGAATCCTACAGTTTTGAATCAAAAGAGCTCGATGACGGAGCCCAGACTTTGATTCACATCAACAATGAGAACGCACCACGTCAGTATGCGTTTCCTGTTGAACTCGGCCCCGATGACCGTCTGGAATTGATGGAGGACGGTACAGTATCACTCAACTCTGACAGGTTCCCTCAGGGAGCATTCGAGAAACCATGGGCTAAAGATGCCAACGGCGCTGATGTTCCAACCCATTTTGAGATTCAGGGCAGCAGACTCGTTCAGGTAGTTGACTTCGACTCCAACACAGCCTTCCCAGTAGTGGCCGATCCAAAGTTCAACTGGGGTATCGTTTCCGGACATGTGTATCTTAACAAGGAAGAGACAAGGAAAGCCGCCGCTGCGGCAGCGGGTGGCGGACTGGCAGCTCTCCCCTGGCTCGCTCTCGTTCCACCGCCGTTCAGCGCCGTTATTGGAGCCAATGTTATCAACATCGGCATCTGGGCCACAGCGGCAGTAGCGCAGAACAAATGCCTCCAACTCAAGCTGGGAGCCACGGGCGGTCTTATCCCCCCGCGTATCGGCGTTTCCCCAGAGCACTACACTGGCGGATACTGCAGATAGAAGTTTTGTCGAGGTCGAGAAAGGAGTACTACGAGGATGGTCGACAAGCAACGAGATTACAGGCGTTGGAATCTGATAATATCAGGAGCAACATGCCTAGTGGCGGCGATCGTCGTAGTCCCTCTTGTGGCAGGCGTGAGCGGTTGGAGATTCTTCGCAGGAATGACAATGTTTGTTTTCATTGCCATTCTAGGGTTCTGGTCTACAAGAAATAACCAGAAAAAGCCCTCACGTTTTCTTCCGACCGTGTTCTTTTCATTTGGGGCAATTGTGGGTATTGCTTACCTTATCCTTGGCGATATAACTCCGGCACTGTCTGCAATTATGACAGGATTAGTTTTCGGAGCTTTTAGTATGCAGTCATCAATGAACAAAAAACTCGGGTTTCAGGAACACTGAGTTGACAGAGCGGACAGAAGCAGCGCGTCCGTCCGACAGTGAAAGTCTGACGGTCTAGTCGAGGTCAAGGCCCGTGTCGGGGTAGTCGACGTTCGTGCCCCACTGCTGATCACCACCGAAGCCAAGACCCCCGGCCCCGTAGTCGTAGCCGTTGTCGGTCATCGCGTGGCCATAGTCGGTCGCAGAGCTGCCACCGCCGGTGTAATCAGTGTCGTCAGCCTCGGCCGCGGAGAGCTCTTCGTCGATGAACTCGGTGAGTCTGCTGACCGGTGTGCCCTCAGGGTCGACGAGCCCGTCGACCCTGATTGCCGCTGCCGGTACCTGGCCGTCCAGGTCCACGCCCTGTTGCATCGCTGCGGCGACCTGGTCGACGACTTCGTCCAGTTCCGTGGCACTGAGCCCGTCGAACCCCGATGACTGGGCACGGACTCGGTCAACCCACTCGACAGCCTGCGGCCGGTAGGTGGTCTCCTCCTGCACCGTCTCACTGTCTGTGGGTGCGGTCAGGGTCTTGTAGGTGGTGTCCAGCCACCCGGCCAGTTCCATGTCCGTTCCCGGTATCCGGGGAGGGGGACAGGACAGGACCGGGCCGTCATCGGCAACCTCGACGGCGGCGACGTCGGTGGTGGTGGCTCTGTCGACGGCACTGCGCAGTCGCCAGGCAATCAGTCGGCCGGCACTGTCCGCCCCGTCCAGGTCCTCACTGGCCTGTGCCCACAGTTCCCTCGCGTCTATTCCGTGGGACGCGGCGTAACTGACCGCGTGTTCGATCGCTTCCCGACCGTCGGGGTCAGCCTCGATCCCCGCTGCAACGGCCACGGGCAAAGAGTCGATCAGGGACGGTGTCACCGTGTCGGTGTACACGGCGGTGGCCCGGGCGACTCCCTCCCGGTACAGGGCGGTGATCCGCTCAGGGTCAGTCGCCGCGTTCTGCTGTGCGCGCAGTTCGTCGATCGCCGACAACTGGGTGTGATCGTGGTGGACAATGCCGTGCAGGATGTGTTCGGCACTGGGGGCGTCCTCGTCACCGGAGTGGTGGACGTGACCGTCCTCAGCGTCGGTGTCCAGGGGGGCGGACACATCAACGTAGAGTCGGTTCTCTGTCTTGCCTCGGGTCACAGCGACGTAGAGGCCGTTGCGGTCGAGTTTCGCGTCGACGAGACTGTGGGTCGTGTCCACGGTCGCGCCCTGGGCCCGGTGGACGGTGGAGGCGTAGCCGAGCTGGGTGTGGGAGGCTACGTAGTCCGCAGGCAGTGTGACCTGGCTCTGCGACTGGGGGTCGAAGCAGTGCAACGCCCCGTCGGAGGTGATCTGCCGGACGGTGAGAAGTTGACCGTTGAGCACCCGTGTACCGGAGTCACCCTGGTGCTGTTGCAAAGTTGAGCTGGCGGTGCCCGGTCGCCGATCGAGAAGGCGGTCCACCCCCCCGTAGCCCTGGTCTCTCAGGCGTCTGCGAAGGCTTTCGCCACGATCACCACATCCGGGTTCGCACACCCGAAGGCGAACATCCTGCCCTGGCCTTTGCGCAGCGCGTGCATCGCCTCCATTCCTTGTAGCGTCCGGTAGGCAGACACCGGGGTCTTGAACCCGCCACCCTTGGGCCCCAGGATCCGTTTGAGCCGGCCGTGATCCCCCTCGATCACGTTGTTGAGGTACTTCACCTGCCGATGCTCCACTGTCGTCGACAGCTTATGCTCGTCGATCAGCGCTGCGATCGCCGCTGCGTAGGTGGGTGCTTTGTCGGTGCAGATCACCCTAGGCCCACCGGGGCACTCACCGTTTCGGCTGCGGTGACCAGCACAACGCAGTGCTTTACCCAGGAACCGTGTCGCTGCTGTCGTGTTGCGCTTAGTGGACATGTAGAAATCCAAGGTTCGACCGTCTGCGGTGACTGCCCGGTAGAGGTAGCACCATCTCCCACCGACCCGTATGTAGGTCTCATCAACCCGCCAGGAATCGGAGAACCAAGGGGAGGTTTGACGGTACCACCGGGTGCGTTTATCCAGTTCGGGGCCGTACTTTTGAACCCAACGGTAGATGGTGGTGTGATCCACCGGCACACCGCGCTCGGTGAGCATCTCCTCGAGATCGCGGTAGGACACTCCGTATCGGCAGTACCAACGCACAGCCCAGAGAATCACGTCTTTGGGGTAGTGCCTACCGGAGAAGATGCCCATGAGCACCGATCCTGACCGACTGATACCAGCTTTGCAACAGCACCCTTCTAGGGTCCTGGTTCGGTTCAGATGATGGCTTCGCAACTCTCATCTTGTACCGGCCAGGGCCTCTTCATGTTGTGACACACCGCAGCTGCCCCACCGTCAGCTACACACTCCGTATCGCGAAGAGCCTGATAAGCGCGAGTTCGTCAACCACCTGCTGTGCTCGTCGGCGGCACTGGCGGTGGGGGTGGGTCCGGCAGGTACCGGCAATACCACATGTCGTGTTTGATACCACTAGGGGAAGCCGTGACTACGTCCCGAGCCGGGTCCCGTTGTTGTGGATGGAGGTGAGGTAGAAGTCCAGGCTCTCTGTGATTCGTTGTGGGGTGAATCGTTCCGGCTGTGCGATTGCTCCGAGGGCGAGTCCGTCGGTGAACGCGCGTAGGGCGAGAGCCGTGGCCGCTTGCTTGTCGGGGGAAGTCAGCGCCTCGACCGTCGCGTTGCAGAGTTGGTCGAGTCCCTCGTTGATCTCGGCGAGGATGCGGCGTGCTACGTCGGATCGGGCGGTCAGGCTCACTGCGAGCCAGACGTGCGTTTCGGTGAGCCGGTCGGCATCGACCGGAAGCGCCTGTAGCCAGCCTTCTCGGAATGCTGTCCGCATGTCGCTCGGCCAGACGATCGTGGCAAGCCGCTGTTTCTGTCGTTCGCGTACAACGATGAGCGCGTGGGCGAGCATCTGGTCACTGTTCGGGAAGTAGTGACGCAGTGTCGACGGCTGGTAACCGGCGACAGCAGCGACGGCTCGAACAGTGACTGCGTGCACGCCCTGCTCTGCGATCAGCTGCGCCACAGCCCATCTGATCTCATCCCGCCGAGCGCCGTGATCAACGATCTTCGGCATGCAACCAGACTATCATGGTACAGTTGAGCGAAAATAAACCGCTGAGTCGTTGCCAGGAGAAGAACACGGATGCTGCCCTATATCGTCGCAGGAGAAGTTCTCTTCTGGTGCTTACTACTGGGAGGGCTCGCGGTACGTTATCTGCTCAAGTGGCGCGCCGTTTCCAATGTGCTACTGATCCTCACTCCGGTCGTGGACCTTGCGATCATTGCACTGACGTTCGTCGATCTGGCTAACGGAGCGTCCTCCGACTTCACCCATGGCCTTGCTGCGTTCTACGTCGGCTTCTCCGTGGTCTTTGGGCCGGAGATCATCCGCCGGCTCGACCGACGTTTCGCCCGAAAATACACCGACCTACCCGATAATCAGCTCCCGACAGTACCGGAGCGCACGAGCATGCAGTACCGGCTGCGCTGCCTGACCGCCTCAACGATCACGATCCTGCTGCTGGTGATCGGCATCGCGATCGCGGGGCTGTCCCACTCGTTCTGGCTGATCTACTGGATCATCGTGGCCGCGTTCACCGCACTCATGTGGGGCTTCATCGGACCGATCCGCGACCACTACCGTGCGAGGCGCACGAAACGGTCGCCGTGAGTGACGAGAATCGTGAACTTCGATCCACCCTGATTTGGTGATCGTGCGATGACCATCATGTAGAAGCTGGGACGTTCGTGATCGTGAAGGAGCGGTGATGCGCGGTCGTCCGCTGCGTGTGCGCCGGGTTCTTCATGACCGAGAGGTCGATCCGGTTGCGTATCCGGAGGCGAATATCGTGGTCGCCACGGCGGGGTGGACGAACCTGCATCATCATGACCGTGTTGTCTCGCTCGGAGAAGGTGATGTTGCGGTTCTGCCTGCACGAGCACGAGTCGGTGGCCGCCCACTCTCGGCAGTGGAGACCGTCACGCTCTACCTCGACCCTGAGTTCCTGACACAACAGCTTTCGTGGGCGAGCATGTCGATGCCGATCGCTACTACGCTCTATGCTGCGGCCCAAGGGTACGGCCAGATTCTCACACTCCGACCTTCCGCGGGCGAACGCACGACGTTCGTCCAGCGGGCACGCCGGTTGGCGGAGTGTGATGTTCCCACCGAACCCGTCAGTTTTGGGCTGCTGGGCGCGTCGCTGCGCTTCTTGGCCACGCTCGACCAGCCAGTGGACCCGTACCCGGTCACGATTCCGAGACAGGAGGTGCGTGCGATCATCACCGCATTCCGTAGAGATCTCGCGCGGCGGTGGACGGCCACTGATCTCGCGCGTCAGGTTAATCTCTCAACTTCTCAACTCACCCGGTTGTTCAACTCCGCTTTCGCCGTCTCGCCGATGAGAGTGCTCGCGCGGCTCCGGGCAGAGAGGTTCGCTGAACTGCTCCAGATGACCGACTGGAGCGTGCAACGGTGCGCGGAAGCAGTGGGCTGGCCTGATCCCAGTTACGCGACACGAATGTCGATCACCCTGGACATCAACTTCTTGCCCCGTGACTTGTCCGGGTGGCCGTACGCGGCGATGACGTCCTGGTAGAACGCCCAGGTGACCTGCAAAGCGACGTGATCGTCGTCAGTGGCCCACAGCAGATTCAGCCGTTGTTTCTGCCGGTCGGTGAGGAAGTTCGTCCTGGTAATCAGGCTACGACGGTGCTTGTACAGCGGGTCATCCTTGCGTCCACGCCGCCCGGTCGTTTCTCGTTGCAGGCGTTGCCGACACCCGGTGAGCTTCTCGGCGGCCAGGTGCACCACATGAAATGGGTCCATCACCTTCGTCGCCGCGGGCAGGGCGTGGGCCACGGCGGTGGCGTAGCCGGCGAAGCCGTCCATCGTCACCACCTGAACCGACTCGCGGAACGCTTCGCTGCGTTGCTGCAACCAGCTTCGTAGAACCTCGGCGCTGCGCCGAAGGCCGCATGTCGATCAACCGCGCTGGCCCGCGCCCATCGACCAGTGGGGTCAGATCCACCAGCACCGTGACCATCGAGGAGGGATCGCCGGGACGGCGGGTGTGTTTCCACACGTGCTCGTCGACCCCTAGTATCCACACGTCAGCGAGGTGATCGCCGGAGTCGTAGACAAGGTTGCGGCATGCCTGAACCGCGATCTTGTTGACCAGCTGCCACCCGACACCTAGGGCTTTCGCTGTCGCCGAGACACTCATGCGATCGACGGCCAGGCGTAGCAGAATCCAGCGAGTCACCCGCCGGGTCAGTTTCGCCCCGTCGTCAGCACACGCCAGCGAGGCCTGGAAGATCTTCCGACCGCAGGCATCGTTGGCGCAGGTGAACCGCGGGACACGGACGTGAAGCCTCGTCGGGAAGCCGACTACAGGCAGGTCCACCAGCTGCCGGGTGACGTGATCTCGCAGCACACCCGGATGTTTACAGCCAGGGCACTGATCGTCGACGGCCACCGGGGCGGCGTCGATGGCGGTGAACAGGCCGGCATCGGCGGCGTCGGTGATGGTCAATCCGATTTCAGCGGTGCGGCAGATGGTGTCAGCGACGAGGTTGCCAGTAGTGTGCACTTCTAGGGTCCTGGTTCGGTTCAGATGATGGCTTCGCAACTCTCATCTTGTACCGGCCAGGGCCTCTTCATGTTGTGACACACCGCAGCTGCCCCACCGTCAGCTACACACTCCGTATCGCGAAGAGCCACTTATCCTCTCACCCTGACTGTTTCCCCGTCCCTCTGGGACACTGGGCACTACGCCCGCAACGAATGAAAGGCCAGCTCAATGAAGCTCTACCCCTACGCCCGCCTGAACCATCACGAGGGCGGGCCGGACCACGTCGTCGCCCTGTTCAGCAGCTCCCCATCGAAGCGGACCGCGGCGTTCATCAAGTCCTGCTCCGTGGACCGCACCGAGGACCTGGACGGCCTCCTCGCCGCCGCCTGGGAGATGCTCGGTGCGGAGCTGCCCATCGACGGTGTGGCGCTCTCCCGGCTCTGCCTGGACGCCTACACCGCGGTCGGCGGCGATGATCAGCTGATCCGCCCGGGCGACGCCGAAGCGGACCGATCACCGGGTAGCTGGGCGACGTGGCTACAGGCCGCCGACGGCGAGTTTTACCAGTTCAGAGTGGACATCTCGCACGATAAATGGAGCGAATCCAGCGTCCCTGAGCTGATTTCGGTGATCGTGTTCAGCGACCCGCTGCCGGGGGAGAAGAAGAGCGGCTGGGCCTATCCCCGGCCTGGGTACAACCTGACCGGTGAGCCGGTCAGGCCGTTCAGGCTGCACTGATACAACGAAACGATCCCCGCACCCACGGTGCGGGGATCGTTGTCGGCGCCGGGAATGAGCTATGACGGCTTTTCCGTGTAAATCGCCAGCAGCGCCAGCCCGAGCGTCCCAAGAGCGACGAAGTCGGCGAACCTAGACCGATCAAATTCGGCGTCCCATCCAAACGCAACCCGGAGGAATGAGTACGCCCCCAGAATAAGGACCATAACCACCCACCGGAGGACGAATCTCTTAAATATTTGGCCCCATCTACCGAACGAGTGTTCTGTCATTTATGGTCTTTCTACCAGCTGCCTCGGCATTGGAAGCCCCAGTAAGCGAACATAGCAGCTAGCACCGCGGCGTTTCTTTTGATGCCCTGTTTTGCCAGGTACTTAACGGCTTCCTTAGCCGCCTTGGCGTAGTTCTTCTGGCCAATTGCTGCGGCGACGACATTGATGTCAAAAACCGACTTCACGTCATCAGAGGCCTTACCCTTAATGCAGCTCAGGAAGGTCCCCGCCCCACGTGGAGTGATCTGGCCGGGCCGCGCGGAGTTTTCCTGGATAGCCTGGGCTGCTACGTCAGCGCCCAGGAAGTCGTTGAGAGCAGCGCGTGCTTCGTCGTCGCTAGTGGCATTGTCCACGGCCTCGAAGTAGCGCGCTGCGGCTGCTTCATCAAAGACTTCGGCAGCAGCGGACGTGGACGCCGGGGTTTCTGCAGCTGCCACAGGGGCAGCTGCGAGGGGCAGAGCCAGGGTTAGCGCCAGGGCGGCAAATCTGCACATTGACTTTTTCGACACTGGAGAGTCCTGCCTGAGTGAGGTTGAAGTTTCACCCCTAAGTGTCTTGGCACGTCTTTCCTCTGTCAATGGTCACCCCTAACAGGGGGCACAGTCACTGACTGCGCAGTCTCGGCGGCAGCCCGTCCCCCCCTCGGCCAGGATCGCAGCAACTGCGCGGCCTCCTCGGGGGCGGCGACGAGTGGCAAGTGCCACCACCCCGTTCCCTGAGGACTAGGTCTGACACAACCCCGCACCACGCGGGCTTGTGGTTTCCTCTTGTCTACGGGACACCGCCGTAGGCTGTCAGCATGAGCGAATCAGCAGGTAAAAG